>JBBCAX010000099.1:0-17500 GCA_051382335.1 Deltaproteobacteria bacterium TL4 | reverse complement strand
TATGGTACTGCTGGGGAAGCCTAGTGGGAGAGTCGGTCAGCGCCGGATTCTTTGAATTTATGTTTCTGTCCCTAGGCGCGTAGCTCAGTGGGAGAGCACTACCCCGACACGGTAGGGGTCGGCGGTTCAATCCCGCCCGCGCCTACCACATAAAAAATACTCTTAGAGAGGTACAACATAGCTATCAGGCGAACGCATATATCCAGTAAAACGAAGAAGTCAGAAGAAAAAACGCCTATCAATGATCAGATCGATGCTCGTGAAGTGCGTTTGATTGATGCCGAGGGGAAGCAACGTGGTATTGTATCAATAGAGGAGGCTTTACGACTTGGAGAGGAATCAAAGTTAGACGTTGTTGAGGTTTCTGGTACGGCGAATCCTCCAGTTTGTCGTTTAATGGATTATGGTAAGTACAAATATCAGCTGAGTAAGAAGCAACACGCTGCCAAAAAGCAACAGAAAGTTATACATGTCAAGGAGGTCAAACTCCGTCCCAAAACAGAAGAGCATGATCTTTTATATAAGGTAAAAAATTCTATCAAGTTTTTGGAAAATGGGGACAAAGTTAAGGTGACTGTTTCATTTACGGGTCGTGAAGTGACTCATAAAGAGATTGGTCAGGATTTGCTAGAGAAATTTGTTGATGCTGTTGGTGAAATTGGGACATTAGAGCAGACTATCAGGAGTGAAGGCCGGAATATGTCCTTGGTTTTGGCACCGGTAAAAAAATAAAATTACGTGAGTGAATGTAGAGGACGAAAATGGCAGGTTATAAAGTTAAAACGAATAGTGGTGCTGCAAAAAGGTTTAAGATCAATTCGAAGGGCCGGATTAAGAGAAAGAAAGCCTATCTTCGGCATGGAATGAGTAAGCGTAGTCAGGACTGCAAACGTGTACTTCGAAAAAAAGGTTGTGTTTCCAAAGCAGATGAAGGTTCGATCAGATGCCTATTACCCAATGGTTAAAGGAGAGTCATGGCTCGTGTAAAAAGAGCATTACATGCTAGAAAACGTAAGAAAGATTATTTTAAGGCTGCAAAAGGTTATCGTGGAGGAAGACGTCGTCTTCTACGGACGGTTAAGGATGCTGTAGATCGTGCGAGAGAGTACGCATATCGTGATCGTAAGACGAAAAAACGTGATTTCCGGCGTTTATGGATTGTTCGAATCAATGCTGCTGTGCGTGCGCAGGGTTTGAGCTACAGCCAATTTATTTATGGTTTATCTAAAGCTGACATTGAGTTGGATCGCAAAGTTCTGGCTTACTTGGCTGTTGAAGAGCCCGAAGTGTTTTTTCAGTTAGTAGAACAGGTGAAGTCTCAACAAGATGCTGCTTGAAAGCCCCTCTGATATTTGTCTCCTGTTTTTTAGGAGACAGTCCCCCTCTCTTTCCTTATATTGTTTTCCGAACTGCGTTTTGCGTTGTTTTTTGACGTGCGTTTGTTTTTGCTTTTAAAGCTTTACGGTTTATTAGAACGGATTATCTTCCTTTTCGGTTGTGGTACGATTTTAATGTTTTCCTTTGCTGCTTTTTGAAGTTCAATTTCTCGAGCAGTGATGCCTTTAGCTTTCCGTTTTCGTGCAATTTTGAGTTGAGTTTGTTTTTGTTTTTCGATGTTTTCTCTGAGTTGTTCAGGAAAATCGAGGGATTGAGAGGAATTAAAGTGGTCATGCACTTTTTGAAGTACGCTATTTACAAAAGCATGAGTTGATTCATCGAGAAAGTTCTTCGCCAGTTCCATCGCTTCGTTCATGACGACTTGATGAGATTCTCCTTCCCCAAAGCACATTTCGTAGATTGACATGAGTAAAAGATTTCTTGTGAGCACAGAGAGACGGTGCAGTTTCCATCCTGTTGTATTTTGAATGAGTAAGGCTTCCATCTCTTTTTGGTGCGCAAGAGTTCCCAGGATCAGTTGTTTGGTGAATGGTTTTTCTATTTCTTTGATAGACAAATGTTCAAAGGCATTGTCAATGTCAGAGGGGTCGCAAGAGTTTAAAATTTCCATTTGATAAAGCACTTGAAGTGCGTATTCTCTAGATTTACGTCGCATAAAGTTATCTATTTATGATTTTGTGTCGCTGATGAGTGCAGTATAGATTTGTTGAACAAGAGCCTGATTGTAAGCGTGTGAGGTCATATTTGCCACAACTCGTCCCTGGATGGGGTATCCTAGCAAGTAGAGATCTCCGATCAAGTCAAGAATTTTATGTCGAACGAATTCATCAGGGTAACGGAGTTCCGTGTTAATGACTTTTCCGTCATACATGATGATGTGCGAATAGAGGTAACCACTTCCGACCTTTCCTTGTTTTTGCGCCATGTCAATATTTTCAAAGGTATTAAATGATCGTGCGGGGGCAATTTCTTTTTGAAAAGATTGGAGTCGAGGATTGAATGTGAATTTTTGTTCAAAAATGGGAGCAGGGTAATCGACTCTCATGATGACTTCGAATTCATCAGCGGGTTCTACGTAGATATATTTTTCTTTAAGGGTCTCTTCTCCCAGTGCGATTTTTTTATGAATCACTGCTTTCTTTGCTGGAACAGCTTGATCCTCAATCCCTGCTTCTTGAATTAATTTACAAAATTCATCAGCAGATCCATCAATATTAGGAATTTCTTCGTCAGACTTAATGGAAACATTAGTAACACCGAACATATGGAGTGCTGCAAGTAAATGTTCCACGGTGCGAATGCGTTTATTATTGTCAACTAGTGCCGTTGAATTAGCGGTAAAGTGTGTATGTGTGGGGTCTAATGAAAAATCTTCAAGTGATGTAATATGTGCTCTAATCGGTTGTCCATCTAACATTTGAAATATAATGCCCTGGTCTACTTCTAAAGGGCTTAAGATGATTCCTGTATTTCGTCCACTGAGTAGTCCTGTCCCGTTTAGGACAACGTTTTTTCTCAAGGTCCGTTGAGGTACCTCTGAATCAACGAGAGAAACCACATCGGTTTTAATTTCACTTCGGTAGTCCACAATTTCAGTGCGCATATCAGAAGGTAATTCCACACGTTGAAGTTTACCCTTATGAAATAAGGCTCCTGATATTTTATCCAAGAGTACTTCAAGGTGCAGCGGTTTTTCTAGAAAATCGTATGCTCCAAGTTTGATTGAGCTGACTGCGGATTCTATCCCTGCATGTCCACTCATCATAATTACAGGTAAATCGGGATGCTTTTCTTTTAGTTTGGATAACATCTCCATTCCATCCAATCCAGGTAGCCAGATGTCTAAAAGGACTAATGCAGGGAAAGAATCAAGGATCCTTTTTTGAAAAGATTCAGCATCAGGGAAGGACTCTACTTCATAGCCTTCGTCCCTGAGAATAGCCTCAAGCGTTTCACAAATTGCAGATTCATCATCTACAATAAAAATAGGAATATTAGGTTGTGGCATATAATACAAGGGAGAATTTTCTATTGAAATTGAGTTATGAGAGATTGACGAGCACAAAAAATTAAAGACTCATAACGTTCCTAAGTTTGTTTTTATTAGCTTATATACCAATTGGAGGACAGTGTCAAAAGCGTTATTGAGAAGATGATGTGTTTTAGTGTTAGACTGATGAAAAGTAGAAAACATCTATAAAGGTGTTGTATCTTTGTAAAAGGTTCGGTATGAAAAAGAAAATTTTTTTAAAATGAAATTAAATCAACATTGGTGTGACTAAGGACAATGATAGATTCATGCAATCCAAAATCCTAGACAAAGTATTAGTAGAAATTAAAGGTCAGGGAGGCGCATTAGGGTTGCTTATTGACCAAGACTCTCCTTTTGAAGCGTTAGTTCAAGAATTGAAGAGTCTTTTGGGGAAAGAGACTTCAAAGAAGTTTTTTAAGGGTTCCCACATTGTCTTGCGTGCGGGGAGTCGTAATGTTTCTCATGAGGAATATGCTCAATTAGTTCAGATTCTGCAGGAAGAAGGGGATATAGTACTTTGTAAGGAATTACCCTCGTCTTTACAAAAAGCAGGCGGGGATAAGCAGGATCGCTCATCACAGGAAAAAATCTCAGTAGGTTCTTCCACTGCAAAAAATGAGGATTTCCCTGAACGGATTTCGGAGATCGTTGCTGAGAGAGTCTCTCACAATCAGATGCAAGAGTCGGCAGCAGATGAGCTTGATTCTCCTACGGATCAAATTGCCCAAGGTATTGCTTCGGAAGAGGCTTTGGTGATCAAGCAAACCTTACGATCAGGGCAAAAGGTCACAACTTCTCAGAGTTTGTTAGTGTTGGGGGATATCAATCCTGGTGCCGAAGTGATATCAGAGAAGGATGTTTACGTATTGGGAACCATTCGGGGGATGGTTCATGCGGGAGCACGGGGGAATAAAAAGTCGGTGATCATTGGGTTAAAGATACAGTCGGGGCGGCTTGGTATAGCTCAACAGTTTATTCAGGTTACAGAAAAGTCCCATCAAGATCTTCCTCCAGGACCCAAGATGGTTTATTTGGAACATGCGAAGGGTTTGAAGACAGGAAAGATTGTGATTGATTTGTATCACAAATATCGTTGATTTTTTTACTTTAAAAGAACAGCAGACAAATAAATTATCTCAGGTTTATCTTGGGAGTTGTGGTTAGTGTTTGTTTGTGATGTGAAAGACAAATTCAGTGCAATGGGGTGCTGTTATTGTTTGGAATTGTTAGAGTCAAAGGGATCGATGAGTTTAAGTACCATCTTATAGTTTGAAGGAAATCATGGGTGAAGCCATTGTAATTACATCAGGAAAAGGCGGTGTAGGCAAAACAACGACGACAGCTAATTTGAGTTGTGCCTTGGCAGCAGCGGGGAAAAGTGTTGTTGCCGTGGATGCTGATATTGGTTTACGAAACCTGGATATCATCATGGGGCTTGAAAATCGAATTGTTTATAATTTGGTAGATGTTGCCAAAGGACGCTGTAAATTACGCCAGGCTCTTATCCGCGATAAACGCAATAAAAACATGTATCTTTTACCAGCATCTCAAATTGATGATAAAACGGCGCTCAATCCTGAGGAAATGAAGGTTGTCGTTGCGGAGTTAAAAAAAGAGTTTAATTACATACTGATCGATTGTCCTGCGGGGATAGAGCAAGGATTTAGAAATGCGATTGCTGCTGCGGATCGTGCCATTGTGGTTACTACACCTGAAGTTTCAGCTGTTCGTGATGCGGATCGTGTGATTGGCTTGCTGCAGCATAATGATATTCCTTCAGCCTTGGTTGTGACTCGGCTCAATTTAGCAATGGTTGAGTCTGGAGAGATGATGAGTCAGGAAGATGTAATGGATATCTTAGCCATTGATTTGCTTGGAGTGGTTGTAGAAGATTCAAATGTCGTGGTTGCAGGGAATCAAGGCATTCCCGCTGTTTTGAATGAAGAGTCTAAAGCAGGGCAAGCGTACTTGCGAATTGCCAGGCGTATTTTAGGAGAAACTGTTCCTATTCCTCCTTTACACCAAAAAAGAGGATTACTGGCAAAGCTCTTCGGAAAATAAGAATCAGATTGGTTGAACGTTCATCAGAGGATCTCAATGTTAAACAGACTGGGTAGGTTGTTTCGTAGCAAGCCCTCGAGTGCAAATGTTGCAAAAAATCGTTTAAAACTCGTTCTTGCAAAAGAGAGAGTGGGGCTTTCTGAAAGTCAAATTCTACAAATGAAGCAGGAACTGAGCTTTGTTATTTCAAAATATTTTGAAATTGATAGAGATTCTCTCGAGGTTATTATCGAAACCATCGATGGACAACCCGCATTAAATGTTAAAACACCTGTCAGTTCTCCTCTTTAGAGTGAGTTGCTGAGAGTTCACAGTTTGCTCCGTCAAAATCAAGGGTTTCAGGAAGGTGCGGGACTGTCTTTGGTCTCTTCTTATTTTCGATTTCTCTCCTTTTTATTACGCCGTCTTCGGTTCTGCTGTTTGAAATCAGACTTTTTAGGTAAAAATTGAATTTAGCTCTCTTAACCGAGGCAAATGCTGATCTTTTTCAGAAAGGATGGGATTGGAGACAGGCCATTGAATCCCAATATCCGGATCATTCCAAATCAGACCATTTTCACATTCAGGCGCATAATAATCATCAACCTTATACATCACTTCGGTGCCTGGCGCCAGAGTACAGTAACCATGAGCGAATCCTGCCGGAACAAAAAGCATCATAAAATTTTGCTCATTGAGCTCCAAACTAAACGATTTTGCAAAAGTAGACGACCCTTTCCGTAGATCCACAATGACATCAAAAATGGCACCATGAGTCACTCGAATCAACTTGGTTTGAGCATGAGGAGGCCATTGAAAATGCAAGCCTCGTAAGACCCCGGTTTCTTCTGATCGAGCATGATTGTCTTGTACAAACTCAATCTCAATTCCATGTTTTTGGAAGATTTCCGCCTTGTAAGTTTCGAGGAAAAACCCCCTATGGTCTTTATGAATAAGAGGTTCAATGAGGTAAGCTCCGGCTAAGGGGGTTTGTTCAAATTTCATGATCGTTCCCAATGATTATTATCAATGAATAAAATGGCCATAAATACTCGAAGAGTCAGGGAAATATAATAAAGTTTGAGCAACATATCAATCTCAATCTCTCCTTTTTATAAATAACATAAAGACCCCTTTATTTTTATGCGTTTACAAGTGATGTTTAGTTTGTTTTTTGTTATAAAACTCCTAGGGTTTTGGCTATCCGTTGTGATATTAAGCAACGGTGTCAATAGACTCCTGAATCTCCGTCATTATTTTCCGAAACAGCTTCTTCCCCACTTTGCTTGGGGTTGGATTTTTTATTTTATCATCTACTTCGCTGGACGTCTATCAGGAGTTCACGTTGATGTCATCAGAGCAATCTATACCCTCACCACCATCGGTGTTCCTGTCCTATTTCTGGTCTTTCATGGGGTAACTCAACAACGATTAAAGCTACATTTTCCCAGTCATTCAAAAACACCTTTGGATTTTGGCAGTCTCAGTTTATCGCTGCTTTTCGTTTTAGCAATGATCTATGTTGGTCCATACCTGGAGTTTCCTTCCGATCCCTTGGAACATTTAAGTCGGATTCAAGCCTGGGAAAGCATTCAATGGATGGATACAGAGGTGGATCATTTACTCTCCCGCAGCACCACTTTTGTCTATTTTCTGAATCATTGGATTCTCCAAGGGGCAGGTGTTGATTGGGGCGATCGTCAAGGCTTAGCCATTTTTTGTGCGGCATTGCAAGGAGTTTTGTTTTGGTCTTTCATTCGCTTTTCTCTCATTTTCACAGCTCGCATTAAAATCGCGTGGTTTGGCGCGTTACTTTCGGTTGGCTTTTTTGGTAAAGATGTTTTCAACTACTACAGTTACTATGTTTTATCGGCAAGTTTTCCTGCCTATCTGCTTTTTTTAGAAGGTCTGATTCTTCTATGTTATAGCTTTATTCACCAACGTTTGCGATACCTCTTTCTACTCCCGCCTATTTTAGCATTTTGCTGGCACAATCACCCTCAAGAAGTTCTATTGTTGCTCAATACCGGAGCAGGCTTAAGTATTTTACTATCGATCCTTCATTATCGTCAATACACCTCACCTTTTCGAAAATGGATGCTGGGTACAGCAATCATGTCCGGCAGTTGCCTTATGGGAGTTGGCGGTTATTTGATCGTCAATCCGGAACTGAGAGGTTGGGGGCCGTGGGCAAGGATAATGCTTGTTGAAAAACAAGTGTGGTCCTGGCCGGTTCGATATCTGAGATTTCAAGAACTGGATACAACACTCGGTATTTTCGGCTGGGGAGTCATGATGGGAAGTGGGCTGGTTTTGTTTTTGGCACGGTATTGTTCCAAACGCTTGGTATTGCTGGCGGCTTTAAGTGCATGGCCTCTTCTGACCTTATGGAACCCTTTTATTATGGAAGTCTTCGAATGGAAAGTCCGTGCGTCAGCAACCTATTACCGCATATTATACAGTTCCTGTTTCTGGATACTGGGTGCAATTTTGCTAGAAACCCTATATAATCAGATACAACTAACGATTCCATTTCAATGGTCAAGATTTCATATTCCTTATGCAAAACAACTCAAAATACTTGTTGTTCTGATAGGGTGTCTCGGATTACTTGAACTTGCCAACACACCACACCCTCCAATTCGAGGGAAATTAAAACAGTTACGAAAAAAACCGCACCCCGCTTTGGATGGGATGAATCTGCAAGCGACCATCGCCTATTTACGGCAAAACGCACCACAGCGTTGTCATGATATTGCCAATAATCAGAAATTTAAAACAAATCGCTCATATATTGTTGCCGATCGATACGTTAGTGCTTATTTGCTCACGACCGGGCGTTTTTATATCGCCATCGCGTGGAAAAAGGAATATCAGCACTTTCAAAAAGAGGCTTGTTATATCGTTATTTATGCTCAAAATAACGCACCCGCAAGTTGGGTTGGGGAAATTTCACGTCATTGGACACCTAAAACAGCAAACACTTCTGAATTTTATGCTGATTTTCTCAGTCCTTGGATTGCGAAAAACGCCCCTCATTTCCAACCTGTCTTTGCGGATGGAAATATTCTTGTATTGGCAAACCCCAATCCCGGTATAGAAAAATATGACGAAGAACGATATTAGGACGAGTGACTTAAGAGGGAAAGCAATTCCTGACTCATTTCGTTTCAAGGACGAGAAAAACTTTGGGAATGTTCCCGTGTGTTATCTATGACTAATTTTAAGTTGGGATTTTCACGTCTTCCCACTTTTTTAATCACTTTCACATTATTTTGAGGTGCTTTAGGCTTTTTAAACATAGTTGGATATTTTTGGTTGACCAAATAGTCGACCATCATGAACTTATGTTCAACGTCTGCGGCCATATACAGGCTTAAAAGGCTGGCTCCTTCTTCTTGAAACCGGGCTTCCCAATATTTTATTCCTAACCGGCTTTGAGAAAACATCATTGTAATATCTTTAGGTTCCCAGTTGTAAGCTAACTGACAGAAAGCGTGAACAAGATTTGTTGCAAGATGGGTAACTCTCATGATAGTCCTTCAAATATAAAAATAGATCAATAAATATTCAAACTGCCGATAGCCATTAAGCAATTTTAACTGCCACGAAGATGCTTCTTATTAAAATTGATGAACTACCATCTCTGTTGCGCGATAATGGTTGTTACCAAAATTTGCTTCTACCAATAACATTAATGAACACAGTCTCAACCATGGTATCGGTTGCTTCTGCAAAAACTTTAGATGAATGTTGAGGTGATTCAAATTATCTTCGTTAAGAAAATAATTATTTTTGTGCCAATAGTCTCAGAATTACGTAATGGAGAAGGATTTAATGAGTCTACTTTTATCAGCACTCAAATAATGAATGGCAAATTTTATGCCACGCAATATTTTTATAAAAATTTTTATATTTTATTTTCTGTTTGAGGCAGAACTTTCCGGGAAGGTGGTGATTTGATGATAGTGTCTCTGTCGAAGGCGTACAGAGACACTGCTAGCTACCGAAAAAGGACGGCAAGTGGGAAGGCTGTTTTTGAGTTTTAAAATCTATTTTTGTTGCAAATCAACCTGCTCATTGTGCTGATTTCGCATGTGTATTTGACATCACCGAGAAGCCAACAAATTCCGGATAAGAGTGTGCTCCAAACTCGGTTAGGTCAGAACCTTCATACTCTTCTTCCTCAGATACCCTAATTCCAACCGTTGATTTTAATATCAACCAGATCAGGTAACTTGTGCAGAAAGTAAACACTCCAACCACTACAAGTCCTTTAATTTGCACCCATAAAGAAGCCTCAGGCTTAAACAGACCAACGGCCAAAGTTCCCCAAATTCCACAAACCAAGTGAACTGAGAGTGCTCCTACTGGGTCATCAAGTTTGAGCTTGTCGAATGTTTGAACAGCGAATACAACCAGAATTCCTCCAATGGAGCCTATGATGATGGCGAGTCCCATGCTCGGATAGTCAGGACCTGCCGTAATGGAAACCAGTCCGGCTAAAACTCCGTTAAGAATCATGGTTAAATCAACTTTTTTATAAAGCAGTTGAGTCAATATCATGGCGACAACAGCTCCGGCACATGCAGCGATATTTGTATTTGCAATCACAGCGGAAATGGCATTTACGTCGCTTTTGGAACCCATGGCTAATTGCGAACCTCCGTTAAATCCAAACCAACCCAACCATAAAATAAAAGTACCTAATGTTGATAACGGCAAATTGGAACCTGGGATGGGGGTGACTTTTCCCTCAGAAGTAAATTTCCCTTTCCTGGCGCCTAACAGCAACACCCCTGCAAGAGCAGCCCAACCTCCAACCGTGTGGACAATTGTTGATCCCGCGAAGTCGGTAAAACCGTCAAGCAGTCCTCCTAAAGAAGAACCACCCCAAGTCCAGTGTCCTTGAATAGGGTAAATGAAGGTGGTTAAAATTAGATTGAATGCCATAAAAGGCCAAAATTTGATACGCTCCGCAACGGCTCCTGAAACAATAGAGGCGGCTGTTGCCACAAAAACCACTTGAAAAAAGAAGTCTGAAAGGCCACTATGCTTTCCATCAGCGGTACTTGATGCAAACAATCCCATGCCAAAAAGAACATTGCCTTTACCATACATCAAATCATAACCTATCAAATAAAAAGCTAAACAGGCGACTGCGTACAAAGCAATATTTTTGGTTAATATGGCTGTAGTGTTTTTTGTACGGACTAAACCTGCTTCAAGCATCGCAAATCCTGCGGCCATCCACATTACAAAAGCTCCACTGATCAATAACCAAATAGTGTCTAGTACGTATTTGACATCTGCGAAAGATTCCATTCTCTACCTCCTAACTACAATAATTAAATTAATTAGCCTCATCAGTAAATGATTAAACTAGGTTACCTGTCTCTTCAGCAGAAGGTGTGCCACTACTGTCAATACGTGCTGTCTTTAATTAACATACTGAATTTACATGTGTATTATTATTGGCTGGGAGTGGGTTATAAAAGAATGGATATTAAAAAACGATCACAATAACTGATTGTGATTAAAAAATAATCATTTGCTTGTTTTGGGCCTTCCTTCAAGATTTTGTAGGATTCGTCATTTTTGGTACCATCCCAAAGAGTAAATGAACTGGAATCGACAAGTAAAATTCCGCGTCAATTCCTGCTTTAAAACTTAAGGCTCAGGCTTCCATGATTTTTTTCAACTTGGGGCGGTCTACTTTACTGTTGTGTCTCCGATCCACAGGGATGTTCTCCGTTGAAATGATTTCAATACCGTTGTCAATAATTTCCAGGGAACGAATTTGTTTTTTGAGGTGTTCCAGTGAAACGTTTTTTTCAAGCTGAAGGACCAAGACGACATTTTTGCCTTTTGAAACAAGAGCACTCCTGACAATCCCCTTCAATTCATTGACATGTTGTTCAATCAGAAAGGGATGAATCGGTTGTCCCTGGTGATAAACTACCGCGGAAGCACGTCCCACTAACCAGATACGTCCCAAGGTATCAAAATACCCTGTATCCCCCATCCGGTGCCATACCCCGCCTACAGGCGATTTGATTTTGTGCTCTCTGTCCGCTTGTTCATTGTCGATATATCCTTGCAGAACATGGTTTCCCTTGACCACAATCTCACCGATCTCTCCCTGTTTGACACGGAAGGGGTTCATCTGTTGTTCATCTACCTTGATTAACCCTTTAGGAAGTTTCACAATCTCAACCTCGGCTTCTTTAACGGGTTTTCCAACGAGGTAGCCCTTCCCTGATTCTGCCGCAACCTCTTTCATATCAACGTGTGCCACCGGTTCTGCTTCTGTTGAACCGTAGGCAATTTCATTGCTGGCATTGGGAAAACAGGTGACTATTCTTTGACAAAGTGTTCTCGAAACTGGAGCGCCTCCGGTGATGATTGATTTTACTCCAGGAAAGGGGAGGTTCTCTTTTTCAAGATAACTGATAAACCGATCCATAAAAGCCGGTGCCGCACTGAGACAATGAATGTTCCATTTTAAAAACTGCTGGACAATGAGTTTCGGATTCGCCTCTCCAGGTTTTTTAAAGTCCATTGCCGGCAAAATGACGGTGAGACCAGGACTCAAAAGAAAGAAAAGCGCTACCGGGAAACAGGTCAGACAAACATAGTCCCTCTTCTCCCACCCTGGATCTATCCGTACCGCACTCTGCCATAAAGCTTGATCCTGCGCTATCAGAATGCTGTGGGGGCGATCGGCTCCTTTGGGCCTCCCTGTGGATCCGGAAGTGAACGTAATGAGACAATGGTCCTGTTTATTCCTGGGTTGAACTTTAAAAGAGGGCGCTTCTGGAACGAAAAGCTCTTCAAAAGGATGAATCAACAAACCTTTGGAGTCCACCGAAAAGAGTCGGCATTTCCATAAAGTGGGGAGTATGAAGCGGTATTTCAGAAAGGCATGCATACTCACCACCGCTTTAACTTTTGAATCAGTAATAGCCTGATACGCTTTTTTTAAGCCCATCCCCATATCTACAAAAACGGCAACGACGCCACTCGCCATTACAGCAGTCCAAAACGCATAAAGTTCTATGGACGGAGGAAACAAAATTAAAATGCGATCTCCAGGTTTGAACCCAGCTCGTTTCAACCCTTCCACATATCCGGCAATTTTTTTGTAAAGTTCTCCGTAGGTAATACACGTTTCTTCGGTGACCTGGTTGTCGTCCCAGGATTTGGGAATGATCAGCGCCATCTTTTCTGGTTGATGACGGCAGTGGTGAATGATGGCTTGAACAAAATTTCCTACATCTTCCATACGTTTTTCCTTCAAATTAAAAATGAGGTAATTACTCCCCTATAGAAACCGGCCAATAACGCCCGACCAAACATGTGCGGCCACTGAAAGCATTGCCACCATCTCCACCAGTTTGAATTTTTCAGGCTTGAGGACAATGAGTGACGCCACAGCGACCATAACGATTTCAAACGCCCATAAAAAATGATATCCTGTTAAATACGCGCCTAGCGCCGCGATGAGCGTGACCGCGATTACCAGCGCATACGTTTTTTTGGGGCCGTAGAGCGATAAATAAGTTTTAAGCACTTTATGTTTGTTGGGATCCAGTTTTCTGCTGATTTCAAAACAGAGAAAGCCTCCGACGACGGTTATGCCATAATACCAGGCAAGGGGATTGAATAAATTGTCTCCATTCACTGTCAAGGCGGGAAACACACAGAACAAAACCACGATAACTTGGTGTAACGCAACATCAATCAGGGTCTGCGTTGAAAGCCAGTCTTTCATGAAGAACTCTTCGTACATAAGCCATAAATATCCCATCGTGACGAGATACATGAGGGCTGCGTTCGTTAAGTCAGGAACCAGAATGAGAAGCAGGACGGGGAGGATTAACAGAATGATTTGAAGCCCTTTGATCACGGTCGCCACCCGTTCTTTGTCCAACAAACCCCTTGGCAGCGGTCGACCAGGATTCGCAAGGACATCTTTGTCATAATCCTTGTATTCATCCATCAGTCGTAATTGATAAAAAAAGGCAAGGAGTAAGGTAAAACTGATGCTCACGCCCACAGGTGAAAAGGCGTCAGACGCGATAGACATCCCCGAAAGTGAAAGACCTCCAACTAAAAAAAAGTGGTTGAGACAGCCAAAGCGTTCTTTAGTGTAAGTGAACCAAGCTTTAAAATTTTCCATTAACTCCTCCTTTTATTCATTTTTACTCAATAGTTCGACAATCCCCGATTCACCGTTCATCCGGATGAGTTCCCCATCTTTCAAAATTTTTGTGATCCCAGGAATCCCAACAATTGCGGGAATGCCTAATTCACGCGCGACGACGGCTGAGTGAGAAAGGGTAGAACCCCGTTCCACAATAATCCCCCCGGCGGTAGGAAATAAGGGGGCCCATCCGGGATCGGTCCGGACGGTGCAGAGAATTTGTCCATTAAGGGAAAGCTCATCCTCAGGAGAAAAAATCAAACGTATTTTTTCTTCAACCACGCCAGGGTAACATCCCGTTCCCTTTAAGCCCTCAGGCGTTTTCATTTTTGCCTGGTGGGGATATTCAAAATTGTTATGATGATAGACGGCACCTGTGGTATAGAAGTGATGAGAGGGTTCTGCCTCTTCCTTATAGCGTTGATATTCCTGTTTTCTCCCCGCTACCAAAATTTTTAAATCACTTTGCACACACCGGCCTTCCATGTAGGTTTCCAGTTCATCAACCTTAAGGAAAAGAATATCCCGGGGATCTTCGAGTTGACCATAAAAGTGTAATTGTTTACCTATTTCCAGAAAAATATCCCGGTACAATCCAAATAAACGAGTTCGCGCCAAACGCATATTCTCACGATTTTTAATGGCGTTACGCAGTTTGTCGACATCCTTTTTAAATTGAGCTAACTTCCTTCTGCCATACTTTTGCATTACAGCCTTAAAGCACAGTTCTTCAGCTTCTGTACGGAATTTTTCCTCATTTTGATTGAGGGTTTCGATCGTTAATTCTTCGCGTGTGAGGAAGTTTTTCAAGATAGAAAACATAAAAGAGGGATCCTGACGTAACGTTTTTGATTCCAGTTTGAGTTCACCAATCGTCCTGTCTCCGAACAGTTCAATATAGACTAAACAGTCTTCATAAAAAGAAGGAGACTGATGTTGAATGGCGGCCAATAGCTGTTGATTGGAAACTTCCTCAAATATTTTTCTAAGTTCAGGGGTTTTGCGAAGGGTCGCGCACATTCTCAGCAGCATTTTCGTTGGTTCGGTACTTTCGATGCCTTCTTCTCCGGAAAGAAGATTGTTTTGAACCACCGCCGTATTCTCAATTCCAATTTTCTCAAGCCATCGGTGTACTCTGCCATTTGCCATCATGACATTGACATCATTAATAATCGGAGCATCCCACTTCATGATCAAATCCCTTTTCAGCATAGCCGTCATGTCCATCAGTTCCGCGATTTCCAGTTCATGCAGCGTACTTCGGTCAATCCTGTCATAGACGGATTTAAACAGGGCACGAAAATCTTCTGTAATTTGATTGATCCTTCTGAACTTCAACAGGGTGCGGATCACCAATAAAATGAGCCCAGGGATCTTCTTCAGTTTTTGGTCCCAGGGAAGTTCCGTGTTCTGTATCATGTCCACAGGATCTGCCAAACCCATCATGCGTTCCATGTCGGCTTTATTCGTTTTGAATCCTGGTAGAAATAGCAAGCCTCGATACCAATTGTTGATGTTGTAGTAGACTCGTCCACGAATCAATCCCAACAAGTTGTTCACCACTGGCGCATGTTCTTGAATTTCCTTTTCCGTGAGTTCCATGATGCGCATAGTCTGGGTGTACATTTCTCTGTAAAAAAGATTAGCAAAACTAAAAGTGAGAGGCGTCGTTACCCCATTGAAACTTTCCTGAATGTTGGAATTGTCCCAAACAATCAGCTCTCCTTTTGGATTGGAAGGCGGAGGAAGTTGTGTGATGGGTCGGGTTTGCAGGATATAAAGCTCATCGCCTCGAAAGGCCCATTCAATATCCTGAGGGTGTCGCAGTTTTTGAGCAATCATTCTTCCGCAATCCACCAGTCTTAAAACCTCCGCATCCGTTAAACTGGGCTTTGCGTGTAAATTTGCTGCAACGGGAACTTCAAGGACGCCACTTCCCGTTTCTTTATTAAAAATCATTTGAGTGTCTTTTTGATTGATAATTTTTGAAACAGTCTGATCTTCCAAACCGACGGTGTACTCATCGGTATTACACAGTCCAGAAACGATCCCCTCCCCAATTCCATAGCCTGAGGAAACCAGAGCGTGTTTTCTGCTGCCGTTGGCCGGATGGGCGGTGAACATCACACCGGAAACCCTTCCTTCAACCATAACCTGAACTATTACGGCTGCTTCAATTTTAAGCAGAGGTAGCTTTTTTTGGATACGATACAAAATAGCGCGATCGGTAAAGGCACTGGCAAAACACTTACGAATGGAGCGGGTAATGCCTTCTTTGCCTTTCTGAAATAAAAAGGATTCCATTTGTCCCGCAAACGAGGCTCCTGCCGCATCTTCGCCCACTACTGACGATCTCACGGCAAAGTATTCATTTTCCCAATCGTTAACGACGGCAAGCGCCCTGGCCAAACCTTCCTCAACAGACGGGGGTAAGGCGGTGGCTGCTACCCGTTTTCGGATTTCAGCCAGTATTTTAGGCAGAGCCTCTTTCTCTGAGGAACGCACGAGCTCCATTTGCAACTCAACCCATTCTTTCAGGCCGTCTTGACGCAAATGTTCGTCATAAGCGTGTGTGGTAACAACTACCCAATCAGGGACGGGAAAGCCATTACGTGTCATCCATGCCATATTGGCTGCTTTCCCGCCAAGCATTGAAGCGTCATAACGAGAGGCTTCCTTTGAATCCAAAATCAAGGGTTGAGACATATTTTTATCAAAAGCGATTGGTTATGAGAAAAGGTTTGCTCGTTGTGAGTCCGAAGTTATGAACGACGAACTCCTCACTCACCTGGATAGGGATGATCCCTGGTTGACGATGGGTTCTGCTGTATCTTCAAATTAGACTTTCCGCCTACTTTGTATGTCACAAATGCATGTAAGAATGTCAACCGTCTTCTTACATTTTACTCAAAAGGGGGTAACTCTGGAATTTCACAGCGTTCTCACTGATGGTTCGCTCATTTTAAAGAGAAGTTGGGTAAACAAGCCTAGGGCTTCATCCCTCAAACCGGATCATCCGCTCTGCCAATCCCATCTTTTTCAATCGGAATTCCTCTAACATCCATGCCCTTTTGTGAGGGCAATAAATCCCCCGGCTTCTTTAACCCTGATTTTGAGTTGGTTCAAATCTAGGTCGTCCAAAACATGCCTTTTTGATGTGATTTTTTTGCCCACTTTTTGGCCCTCTGAAAAATTGGAGGAAACCCGTAGAAAATAAGGGTTCGTGAGCCATTCTTGCAGGTCCATTTTTTGAGCAGGCTATTTTGGCCGATTTAGACGACCTAGTTCAAATCCGCTTTGGTGATGCGGATTCCTGCTCTGTATAGTTTTATCATAAAAAGCTTTATTTTTAGGAGGTTTGTCTATAGAGGCATGGTTAAAACTTTATAAAACTTTCTAGAGATTGCTATTTTGAGTCATAGCTGTTTTTAAACAAGAGAATCCCTTTTTTCAAGGATAAAGGGGGGGGATTCCTTTTTAAACCTTTTTAAAATGCAACAGGAACATGGATACCCAAGTGATCGATCAAATCTTGACCCTCCAGATCAAAATTGCCAGAGCCGGGGAGTTAGAGCGACTTTCCTGGTGGCAGGTGGATGCAACCGATATTTCAGGAGGAGGAGATTTTTTCACTAGATTGGTAGGCACTTCCATTAGCGGAATGTGTTCTGTTGAAGCAGCCCTGGAGGGTGCTATAGCCCAATACCCGTGCATGAATGTTTTTACGCTGCAATTTTATTAATGAAATTAATAACTTGCTCAAAAAACAGTTCTTTCATATTTTTTTGTTTTTTCTTTGTTTTAAAATCAACTTTCGTAATATT
>JBBCAX010000098.1:0-1420 GCA_051382335.1 Deltaproteobacteria bacterium TL4 | reverse complement strand
GCATTTTTGGCGAGTTGGGTGATAACATATACAAAATACCGTTAATTGAGGATGAGAATAAAAGCTGTTTGAATGCAGTTCCTATCTTTATTCATTTTTTTCTTTTTTTCAACTACTCAATGTCAGTTTATTCATTTTTTTCTTTTTTTCAACTACTCAATGTCAGATAGATGATTTGTTTAAAAATATGGTCACACTTCTGGAAGGAATTCCAAATCATCAGAATTTAACCTCCACTAAACGAGCGGAACTCGTTGTTGCCAAGCAGCAGCTTGAGTTCAACATAGACAGGATTACCAATTACTTCGACAAGTATTGTGAATCGACTCACACTCCAACAAAAGTAAACCTTCTTCATGGATTTCAACAGAAGATCGATTATTTATTTCGAAAGTCAGGATTAGACCAGGGAAACTATGCGATTCAAGAAATTGTTATTGATCAGAGTTCAATCCTTCAAACCCTAGAAGACATCAAAACAACGGTTGAGCAAGAGGACTGGATCAATGGTTTACCCGACTATGTTGAAGATACAGGAGATGAAATATTAGGAAATATTCCCATTAGTTCTTTTAAGCCAGATCCAAAACATGGATGGGAAAATATATTAAGTCATGTGCTGAGGCCGGAAGCTTCTGGTGAACTCCAAGGGACTGTTTTTCGACAGTTTCATTCACAGACAGACAATGGAGCAATTTTTGGTTCAGTAGAACTGGGGTATCAAGAAGAGTTTATTGGAAAAGCAAACGTTTACACGCCACTAGAAGGTGAGGTAATGTTGGCAACAGAATCATCAGTTTGGATTATTGCGGGTGATGAAACTATCCATCGTTTTTCAAATATTGAATTAAACGCTGACATTTTGTCAGAATTTAGAATTTATGATGCCAACAGACAAGGACTAGAACCACCTCAATTAGAAGCTGGGGAATTGATAGGGGAAACAAACCATGATCAAAAAATCCAATATGATATTTATGGTATGGGAGATCCAAAAGAACCTATTTGGAAATGGAATAGGTTTAATCCAGAGGAGTATTGGAACCACGGAGGCCTTGGTTTGGAGGTCGTGACCGCCAAAGGTTCTGAGGGAGTTTCGATTGAGGAAGGGAGTCAGGAGCAGCTTACGTTTCGGTTGAAGGTGGCGCATACGGGGGAGATTAAGTTGAAGCTGCGATTTAATTATGAGGGGACGGCGGAAGAGGATCGGGTATTTTCGTTTTACTATGAAACAGTGGGGGCTGATGGCAGTAGGGTGCAGCATTATGAGTCTGAGCTTGAGGTGATTTTTCCGGCTACTGAGGCGGATGGATCGGACCAGGGCAATGTCAGTAACTTAAGAATTTGACAATAATAACAATTAGATTCGTCATTTTTTTTCTAATGAGGTATGTTGGCATTTTAATTTTAATGAGAGAGT
>JBBCAX010000097.1:0-20761 GCA_051382335.1 Deltaproteobacteria bacterium TL4 | reverse complement strand
TGTGTTCTTGGTGTTTTTAAAAAGTTTGGTGGGAAAAATATGAAAGAGAATCTTGATAATTGCAGGGACTCCGAACCCTTTTTTATGAATATACTTTGTCAAGTTGGTTTTTTATGAGAAAGCCGTGGCCTCCCTCCTTGGCTAGTCCAGCTTCACACACCACTTTCGGACAACGATGAGGCGGAATCATCAACACCAAATCATATCGACTAGGTTCCTTTCCTTCAAAGTTCAGTTCACGTCTTTGAGCATCTATTGAAACCAGTTTGTGTTGAGGATGGAAAGTAATCTGTCGGGTCATCAGCATGTCTTGGACTGCCTTACCCAGTTCTGGTCCCCCAACGGGCATCGGTTGCGTTTCAGGTGTATACAAGTGAATATCAACCGGATTTGAGAGGGAGCGTTTCTGGAAAAAATTTCTAAGAAGCATGGCTGCTTCATGAGGAGCGCCCGGACATTTGTAAGGCAAGGCGCTCACTACCAGGGAGAGGGTTCCTCCCTGAAAGTTATGAAGAGTCTTTTGGAGTTGTTCCGTATCCTTGAGGGTATAAAAGGACGGTGTGTCTTTTGTGAATCCCTGAATCGTTTCTGGCGCAAGTTCCGCGCCCAGTGCTACAATCAGATAGTCGTAATTCAAGGAACGCACGGTCGTGGTAATGAGTCGATTGACTGGATCAATGCCAAGGACCTCAGCATGCAGTACCTCAATGCCAGGTTGCACCAAGTGATTTACCTGAGTCGTAATCTCCTCCACTCTTCGTGCTCCTGTCATCAACCATAAAAAAGAAGGGGCAAAAGCATGTTGGGTATCCCTCTCAACCAACACGACCTTATGTTCGGTTGACAATTTGGAACGCAGTGTGTTGACCGCCATAAGTCCACCTACCCCACCCCCCAGCACAACAATCGTTTTAGCCTTCATAAATTTTTCTCCTGATGGGTTTGATTTCCTAAAATGACGAGCAAACCTCCCCTAGAAAAAGACTTTTTAAAGGCAAATTGGCGCTTGAGGGGAAGGTTGGAACGTGGTAAATATAAATTACTCACTTATTCAAGTAAGTAACTGAATACTAGAACGACGAAAAAGGGATGTCAATATGAATTTAAAAAAAGAACTCTTTGAACAACTAGCTCGCCTGACCAAGGCGCTTAGTCATGGAAACCGGCTGGAGTTACTTGAATTGCTTGCACAGGGGCGGCGTAGCGTGGACGCTCTTGCTAAGGCGTCTGGGTTGAGTATAGCAAACACGTCCCAGCATCTAAGGCAATTACAGCGGGTGGGGTTGGTAAGCACTCAGAAGGAAAGCCAATTTGTATATTATCAACTGGCGGATGAGTCTGTAGTGGGATTATTTGGAATCCTGCGAAGGATTGCTGAAAGCAGTCTGGCGGAGGTTGAAAAATTGGTAAGAACTTATATTACCGCACGGGATACTTTAGAACCGGTATCGGCTGAAGATTTACTCCTACGCATCAAGAATGGACTTGTTACCGTGATTGACATGCGACCGAAAGAAGAGTTTGAGGCGGGGCACATCGCTGGAGCGATCAATATCCCCTTGCAGGAGCTGGAAAGACGACTCGTGGAATTAGATTGTAGCCAGGAAATTGTGGCTTACTGCCGAGGACCTTATTGTATGCTAGCGGTTGAAGCCGTCTCCATACTGAATACCAAGGGGTATCATGCGCAACGTCTTGAAAATGGGTTTCCAGAATGGAAACAGACTGGCTTTCCGATTGAGCTTGGAATAACCCATTGAATTATATGGATTTCAAAAATTCCGAGGGTTCCGGCTTACAACCCCGAGTTGTTCAAAGAGATGGACGATACGGGGTAATTCCGGATTGGGAAGGGGGAGGAAAATCGAGGCTGAGGGCGTGGGTGTTGTTTCAGCTTCAGGGAGAATCAACCCGTTGAGCAAGGAGACTTGTTGCTGATAGCGTTTTGCTTGAAGCACAGGAATGACATAAACTTTTTCAGACATAGGGAGCTCCAGATGCTCCAGTTGTGTGTTGAATTCTGGCAGATGAATCAGTTTTTGCGCAATCCGAGACCATATCGGCAAGGCACCGGTCGCCCCTGAAAACTTAACCGTGGTGGCTTGGGATTTGGTTGACGATTGTTGATCATAGCCCACATACGCCGCGATGGTAAATCCGCCAAAAGGAGAAACGGTTTGTCCTTCAATGGCGGGAACAAACCCGACATAAGTCGAGTTGCTATAATTATTAGCCGTGCCTGTTTTTCCATAAGCAGGAATACGGACCCATTGGGTGCCGTTGGGTTTTTCTATTTTTAACCTCATATATTTTTTTGAGGTACTGCCTGTTCCGTATTCGACCACAGATCTTAATATTTCTTGAACGGATTCAATGCTGTTTTTCGAAAAAACCGGTTTTCTTACGAACTTTCCTTCGTACAGGATATTCCCTTGTTTGTCCTCGATGCGTTGAATCATTTTCCAGGTATTGGTCGTCGCAACGCCTTTATGAAGCAGAATCTCACCCGAGGTATAGGTTTGAAACATGAGCGCTAAATCGGAAAGCGTGACTTCATTGGATCCCAGTGGAAAAGAAAGTACGGGTTTTAAGGGACTTTGGACTCCCAGGCGTTGGGCGATTTTTATTAAGGTTTGTAAGCCCAACATGATTCGGAAATCCTGATGCCAGTAAAGGCGTTCCGGCGTATATTTTTTTTGTTTGAGGACTTCTTCAAGACGCTGAAGCATCAAATCCTCGAGAATTTGCAACACTCCCGTTCTGATTTTTCCATCAATCCACACATTTTCCAAAACAAAAAAATCCTGGAAATTCTGGGGATCCCAAAAACGCTGATATAAACGTAATTTGTCCATGGTCAGAGGAACCCAAGGGAAGCTTAGGGGTTCCGGAGATGTTGAATAAGCTAAAGGGGGAACGCGAGCGATGTTGGCCATTTGAGGTTGAACATAGAAACCCGACAGTTTCGCTTCAAGCTGAGAGGGAAGTGTCTCTGTTTGAGACTGCTGTTTTAGACTCGAAAGTGGACTTGCCGAGGACTTGAGATAATGAAGGCTTTGTTGAAAACGCAGATAATTATGCAACAGTAATTTTTTCTCCAGCATGGCTCTTGGAGTGGAATCATTTTTCCTGAGCTCATACTCTTTTTTCCAGGATTCACCGTAATATAATTCCTGGATGGCGGTCACTTCCTCAGCGGTAGGAATCAACGTTAAGTCATGGAGCAACTGTTGTCGTGATACTTCGAAAATGTACGCTTTCAAATACCGTGTTGTGTCAATAATCCCCAGTTGATCTCTCAACCTTTTGAGGTACAAAGTCTCTGACTCATTCGGTTGTTGCGCAAGGTGAGTCCATTCCATGAGGGACTGAAACTGAGCAGGAGCAAGATGTTTGAGTAAATTTACCAGTAAATAGATTGAAGCCAGGTTTTCCGATTTTGCCCCTGCCCATAGCATACTGCTAACCTTGGAGGTCGGTGTATGATCAGGTCTGGGAAAATAAATCTGACGTTGCCATTGAAAGACTCGGAATTCATTGGATAAAGGCTCAAACGGAGTCCAACCTAATTCCAACGCCGCTAAATAAACCAGGAGTTTGAAGGTTGACCCTGGTTGCCGTTTGGCGTGTAATGCGCGATTGAAACCATAATCCTCAAATCCGCCAACCATGGCTCGAAGCTCTCCCTCTTGTAAAATAAGAGCCCCTCCATTCAGTTGGGGCGCCCGTTCAATACTTGCCTGCCATTGCCCCTCGGCATTCTGTTTCGTGACTGAAATTAAAATAGGGTCGCCTGTTTTCAAAACGCTTAAGGCCTTTTTCAGGAGTCTTGGCGTGATTGTTTGCGTTGGAGATAGATGCAGAACCTTTTGCGCAAATTCAGTGAGATGCGGCCCCTCAATCAAGGCCAAATCTGGCCCCACTCCGACCAGCACTGACGCTTTTTTCTGATCGAGATGAGTGACTTTCCCTACATAAAACTGCCCTGATTCCAAACGTGCTTTTTCTGAGATTAACGGGAGCTTCGGTGGCGCATAAGGGGTCAATTTGAATTCAAGTGTGGAAAGATGCCGTTTCATAATAAAGGAGGAATATCTTTGAATACGAACATCCAGGGTGGTGTAAATATTCAATTCCGCACGGGACAAGTCGTTGATTCCGTGGGCTTTCAAAATTGAAACAAAGGGTTCCTCGCGCAGTTTTGCTTTGACGGTTTCCACATTGTGATTTTGTTGAAAGCGAAAAGAACCTTCACGAAAACGCACAGGATCTTTGGACGCCTGTTCGTATTCCTTTCGCGTGATGAACCCGAGTTCCAGCATGTTTTCCAAAACATAGTTCCTGCGTAAGGTCGCCCGTTTGATGATTTTTTCTATGCTTTCCGGATTGGTTTTTCGGAAAGGATTGTAATTGGCAGGGCCTTTGACGGATCCCGCGATAAAGCTGATTTCCGCTAAATTGAGCTCGGAAATTTCTTTATCAAAGTAATAACGGGCCGCAATCGCCAAGCCTTGTCCTGTACTATGCACATGAAAGAGATTGGTATAAAATTCCAAGATTTGTTTTTTAGAATACTGGACTTCCAGGCGGAACGCATCAATGGTTTCCCAAAATTTTTCACTCCAGCGCTGCCATCTGTTTTTGGCTTTGTGTTCAAACAATAATTCAGCGGTTTGTTGAGTCAAGGTACTGGCTCCCTGGACGACACGACCTGCCGCGATGTTTGCGACAATCGCTCGTAAAATTCCGGAAAATGAAATACCGATATGCTTGTAAAAATCCTTGTCTTCACTGGCAACGATCGCTTTGAGAAACAAAGGCGGAATGACTGTATTCGAAGCGGAATTAATATTGGTTGGTTTGGTGAGGGTTAAATAATTGCGATGTGCCTTTTCATAAAAAGTCCCTATTTTTTCCGTTCCATCGCGATAATAAACCGTGGTTTCTGTTAATAAAGACTGCTGGATATGTTCCTTATTCAAGTGCGCCGCTGGAGCGACAAAAATGAGGTAAATCAACACAGCCGCACCCAAAACAACAGCGAGATTCAACAGGACTAAGGTAAAAAACAGTTTTTTCACAAAATAAACTCTGAGGTTGGCATATCGTAGATCTGATAGGCAGGTACCTGGACAATCGTGCGTTCAGGCAAAACCAGCGCTGATAATTCTCCGCCATAGACACAGCCTGTATCCAAGCCAATCGCGTTTGGACGAAGGATCAATCCCTGTTTTGCCCAATGACCAAAAATCACTAACTTTTTTTCATGATATAATTCATACCAGGCCGGATCCTTCACGGGATTATTTAAATCATTCCCCGCACCATCCCAGGTTCGTATCGTGGTTAAAATCCGGGAACTGGTACACGTGGGATGAATCCCAGGCACAAACCCGGCATGGACCACCAAATAATCGGAGGTTTCAAGGTACCGTGGAAACTGCTCAAACCAGGCTTTCCAATAGGGAAGCTCGTCACCTAACGCGGCTTCGACTTTGGGGAATCCGTCCTTTGCGTAAGAACCATCTTTCAAATATTTAAGAAAGCCCCATTCATGATTCCCCAAAATCACCTGAGCCTTTAAATCGCGGACTGTTTTAATGACTTCGAGGGAGCATGGCCCTTTGTTGATTAAATCTCCGATGAATATTAAGGAATCCTGATCTTTCCGGTATTTTAGTTTTTCCAGTAAATCTTTCAATTCACGAAGACACCCATGAACATCCCCTACGATAAGCGTTCTTTTTTCCATCACAAGGTTAGCTCTGAAAGGAGAAAACCCAATCGACTAACAAGCGCACCCCCACTCCTGTGGCATTGGTATTAGGGTGATAGTCGATGCCCTTCACCCCCCAGGCGGTACCCGCGATATCCAAGTGTACCCAAGGAATATCATCGATGAAATTTTTCAGGAATAAACCCGCGGTGATGGTGCCGGCACCCGCATTGGTAATATTCTGCAGATCCGCATTCCCGCTTTTTAAACCTTCTTCATAGTCCTTATAACCCGGAAGTTCCCAAATCCGCTCACCGCTATCATTCCCGGCCTTGATGACGGACTTTAACAGTTTGGAATCGTTCGTGATTGCCGCGGTGACATGATGTCCCAGCGCGACAATACACGCGCCCGTCAACGTTGCTAAATCAATAATAGCATCCGGACTGAATGTTTGCGAGGTGTAACTTAAGGCATCGCCTAAAATCAATCGGCCTTCAGCATCCGTGTTGATGATTTCAACCGTTTTACCAGAATGTGATTTAACAATATCCCCAGGCCGTTGCGCGTTTCCGCCCAGCAAGTTTTCTGTTGCGGGAATAACGCCAATCACATTGATATGAGGCTTATGTTGGCCGATCACTTTCATGGCGCCCAAAACGGCAGCGGCGCCGCACATATCAAATTTCATTTCCTCCATCCCTTTCCCTGATTTTAAGGACAAGCCACCAGAATCAAAGGTGATGCCTTTGCCGACAAGCGCCAGCGTTTTTTGAGCTTTGGGATGACGGTATTCTAAAATGATTAATTTTGCGGGTTCTCGAGAACCTTGACTCACGCCTAAAAGCAGGTTCATGCCTAACGCTGCCATCTCTTCTTCTTCGAGCACACTGAGCTGAAGTTGAGAGGTTTCAGCCATTTGCTTTGCGCTTTCCACCAACAGAGAAGGCGTCATGTCATTGGCCGGGGTATTTCCTAACGTTCTCGCGTAATTCGTCGCTTCTGCCCGGAGTTCCCCACTTTGCACAGCCTTGGAAGACGTTGATTTGTTGGGATCCAAAAATTTGAGCGTCAATTTTTCTTGGGGAAGCTCATCCTCCTCTTTTTTGGATTTATAGGTGTCAAACCGATAATTCCCTAATAACAACCCCTCGGTGACAATCGTTCCGATTTTTGTTTTTAATTTTTTTTTCAGAAAAGAAGGGACCACAACTCCGATCGTCTCTGCTTTTAAGGCATGAATCGATTTTCCCGCTTTCCCCGCCGCTCTTCTTAAGGCCTCACCGTCAATGTCTTTTACGTCTCCCAAGCCCACAGCCAAGAGGAGCGGAATGGCATTGGAGACAGGAAAAAGAAGTTGACTGGACCCTATTTTTCCTGAAAATATTTTAAGAGCTAACGCTTGCGTTAAGGCTTTCTTCAAGGGGTTAGGCAAATGTCCCAAGTCACAAGCTTCCACGTCCGTCTTTTCTGGCATGAACACCACCACCGCGTTTAATTTCATGTTTGAAAGAGACTGGGCTAAATATTCAATCTTGATTTCCATAATTTTTTCTTTCCTTGTCAAAGTATGAAGTAACGTAAAACATCAATAGCTTTAAATTGGACATCCCCTCAGGATTAAGAGCGCACTGATTGATGGCTATTAGATAAAAAAAATAATATTTTTCAAGGCATTTTTTTGTGCTAACCCCAGCTTATTTTTAATCAGGCTTCAAAAAAACTTGAAGACGTATCATAAAGTCTTCATACTCCACCAAAAATCGTACAAGGATATTTTTCAACAAAAGGTTTTATGCGAATGAGAAACAGAATAATGGTTAATGTGCATGGTTTGTTATCACAAGCCGAGTGTGTCGCCTTAGAGCTTTATGAAGACGAAGTGATGGAAGGAGGACAATTTGTTTTTGATAAGGTCAGCTACCAGGTAATTCGAAGAATAGACAAAGATGTAGAACGTCCTATCATCTATGTTATGGTTCTGGATATTTTAGTGTAGCGTTGAGCCTCAATAAATTTCAAGGAAAAATTTATTGTGCCTCAAAACAGCGGACCCTGTATTCAGAACCCCTCAGTGTGTCAGAATCACTCCGTAAAGATTCGTTTTCCCCCATGACAAGAGTCCCACTGGTCGTTCCGTTTTCTCCAAATTAAGCGTTGCAACGTTCATTGCACCCTTCCTCATACAACCTGCAACGCTTGTCTGCTAGACACAGAAAAGGATAGAGAAACACAGCAAAGATCCAAGCTAAATGTTCATCGGGAACACCAGCCAAAACAATAATTCCCGATGGCCTGTAGGTGGATGCGTCTGGTCGCCCTTACTCAAACAAAGAGTTGGTGAAAGCGATTGCGTCGAAGGGTCGTAAGTCCTCAACGCTTTCCCCGACACCGATATATCGAACAGGGATATCAAACTCGTTAACAATTCCAATCACCACGCCGCCTTTTGCGGTACCATCCAGCTTGGTGATCACCAAACCCGTTAAATTAGCGGCTTGTCGGAAATCTCTTGTTTGAAAAATAGCGTTCTGACCCGTAGTCGCGTCCAAAACCAAGAGGACCTCGTGAGGCGCCTCAGGTATTAATTTTTGAATCACACGGATCATTTTTTTCAACTCTTCCATCAAGTTTTGTTTGGTGTGTAACCGTCCTGCCGTGTCACAAATCACTACATCATAATTTTCGTTAATCGCTTTTTGGACGGACTCATACATCACAGAAGAAGGGTCACTTCCTGCTGTTTTCGCGATAATATCACACCCGGCCCTTTTGCTCCATTCTGTTAACTGTTCAATCGCCGCGGCTCGAAAAGTGTCCCCTGCCCCCATCAGCACTTTCTTTCCCTGCTGTTGATATTGAGCCGCGATTTTTCCAATGGTGGTCGTTTTCCCTACGCCGTTCACACCCACAAAAAGTAAGACGAGCGGCTTTTTCTCTTCGAGAGAGGTGACTGCATAGGTTTTACTCATGATTTTGACAATCTCATTTTTAACCATTTTTTGTAATACCTGCGGGTCTTTCAGTTCTTTCCGTTCCACTTTTTGGGTAATGGCTTCTAAAATCCGATAAGTCGTTTCGGGACCAATATCCGCACTGAGCAAAACTTCTTCCAAGTGGTCTAAAACTTCGTCATCTATTTCCTTCTTACCCAAAACCGCTTCCCCCAAACCCTGCATCAGATTATTACGGGTTTTACTGATGCCTTGTTTTAAGCGTTCCAAAAAGTTGGTTGGCGGGGCTTTGGATTCTTCTTCGACAAGAATGGCCTTCGTCAAAGATTGTTTTTGGGTCAGTTCTTTTTGTTTTTCTTCAAGTTCTGTTTTAAGTTTTTCTTCTTGTTCTCTGGCTTTAGCCAAACGGATTTCATTTTTTGCTTTTTCAATCCGTGCCTGTTCTTTGGTTTCAGCTTCTTGTAGTTTGAGTCTTTCTTTTTCAAATTGAACAATTTGCTTTTCCGCGTCTTTCGCTGTTAAAGTTTTATGGCTTTTTATCAAAGCCGTAGGAGGTACGTAATAAATCACCACAAAAACTTTAACAAGTCCGGCGACAAGACCTGTTGCTCCAACAATCCCAACGGAAAACCATACAAATGCGGTAATCATTTATCAGTCCTTTCTTTTATGATTTTGTCACCTTCTGGTGATTTTTGATCCTTCTAAAATGCTTTGACTATTCCTCAAATTCAATACAATAATAGCGCCTCTTTTGCGAAAGAGTCCCTGTATCCTGCAATCCATAGGTTTTATCTCCAGAATTTAAAAAATCATTGAAGCAACAACTATGTCTCAGTCCTTTAGTTTGGAACAGTTAAATCCTCAACAAAAAAAAATAGTGGAACATCAAAAAGGTCCGGCCTTGGTCATTGCCGGTGCGGGCAGCGGCAAAACACGAGTCATTACGCACCGCGTCGCTCATTTGATTCAGTCGGGGGTTGCCCCCTCTTCAATCATGCTGCTGACCTTTACCAACAAAGCCGCTCAGGAAATGATTCATCGTGTTGCTCAAGTTGCCGGCACCGCTAAAGTTTCGCAGATGATGACGCATGGAACCTTTCATAGCGTGGGAAGTCATTTTTTAAGAAAATATTCCAACCTGTTGAACTTTGAACATAATTTCACCATTCTGGACGCCTCGGATTCCAGAGATTTAATCAAAACGTCTGTCACCAAAGTGCTTGGAAAAACTGACACAAATTTTCCTAAAACCTCAGTGTTGCAGCATCTTTTTTCTTTGGCGTTCAACAAGTATTGTAATCAGACCTTGATCCAAAAACACAAGTACACCGAACGCTACTTTGAACTTCCAGTCCTCATCCAAAACGATTACAGCCATTTTCGTCAGTATACGGAATCGATTTTAGCCATCCATCAAGTCTATCGGCAAAAAAAACGTAGAAACAATTGCCTGGACTTTGATGATCTGCTTGAAAACTGGTTGGATTTGCTTGTTACCTCGGTTGGCCAACTTCCACTCCAAAAGAAAATAGAATATGTCTTAGTTGATGAATATCAAGATACAAACCAGGTTCAAGCGAACCTTCTTGAGTACCTGTCGGCTCCCCATTACAATTTAATGGTGGTTGGAGATGATGCCCAATCGATTTATAGTTGGCGAGGGGCTAATTTTCGTAATATTCTAGATTTCCCCAACAAGTATCAAGCAGATATTTATCGTTTGGAAGAAAATTACCGGAGTACCCCCCAAATTCTTCAATCCGCGAACGCAAGTATCAATCACAATCAAGAACAATTTCATAAGGAACTCTACTCCAATTTGCCTGCCGGCGAAAAACCTGCCATTCATTACCTTGAAGATCAAGATGTTGAAGCGGAAGTGATCATTGAAAACATAAAACAATATCAAGAGGAAGAATTCAAGCTCAACGAGATGGCGGTGCTCTATCGGAATCACGGACAATCCGCGGTATTGCAAATGGCGTTAGATCGTGTCGGCATCCCTTATGTCATTCATTCTGGTGTGAAATTCTTTGAGCAAGCTCATATTAAAGACCTGATTTCTTTTCTAAAGATTCTGTTCAATCCCCTGGACGAAATTGCCTGGACGCGGGTTTTAATGCTGCTTCCAGGTATTGGAAACACAACAGCGTCCAAAATATACACGCTTTTCCTGGAACAGCAAGCAGTACGACTCACCGAAAGTAATCAAGCCTTACAGCAGTTAGTTCCTAAAAAATCACAACCGGAATGGGCTAAACTCCTTGGATGTTTCAAAGCGATGCTTGAAGACAGCAAACCCCCTTCAGAAATGATGCATCTCTTGTATCACGATTTTTATAAATCGTATCTTTACAGTAATTTTGATAATTATAAGCAGAGAGAGGAAGATATCACTTATTTAATCGATTTTTCTGGAAGTTATACAACTTTGGAACACTTTTTAAGTGAACTCTCCCTTACAGGAAATAGCGCTTTAAAAGGGCATGAAACTGAGCAAAATACAGACAAAGAATGCTTAACGTTAACCACCATTCATCAAGCAAAAGGTCTGGAGTGGGATATTGTTTTTATTATAGGTTTGGTTGAAGAGAAATTTCCGCATCAACGGTCCTTTGCCTCAAGGGAGCAAATGGAAGAGGAGCGGAGACTTTTTTATGTGGCGATGACCCGGGCAAAACGCTATTTGATGGTGACCTCACCGCTGATGGTTACGACTTACAACGGAGGCTATAAAGAGCCTAAACAACGTTCCCGCTTTGTTGACGAACTTCCGGCATCCACCGTTTCAACAGAACGACACGTCTCTGAAACTTACAACTCCCATCAATCCCGCTCCTCTAAAACACGCATTATTTTTTGAGTGGTATTCTTTCGCGACCAGTTGCTTGAGTCGTTCTCCTTAAAACAAGCATCAGTCGCAGTGCGTTTTGGGAGCGTCTTTCCCGAAATAGGTTAAAGACACTTCTACGGGGGTTGGTCACATTTTCGGCCATGTGTCAAAAATTTGATCTTTAATGTTCCACCTGATTTGTGTTTTATCCCGTAGGGGCAGACCTGTGTGTCTGCCCAGGATCAGGGCGAACACACAGGTTCGCCCCTACAAATTGTGGCCGAAAATAGGACCAACCCCCGAACAATTATGGGGGGCGAACACGTTTACGAGCACGTTTCCGAGCACGATTCACTGAGATAAAATCGTGCGTGGGATGAGGGATTCTTCCGTTGTTCTATCGTATTATCTGGAGTATTCCACTCGTTTCAATAAGAATCATTCTTATCCTTATCTCAACTTTCATTATAGTGCCCAAGGAAAGTTTTGTCCTGGGAGCGAGGGTATCTTGCCCTCACCGGAGGGCGGGACGCCTTCGCTCCCAGGACAAAACTTTTCTGGAGAAGTATATTGGATCTCTTTTTTAAACAGGAGCAGAAATCATGATTTTAGATGTACTTGAGAATGCAAATTGTTATTTTCCCTTGAATAGACTTTTTGCAAAAGCATTTGATTTTCTTAAACGCCCAGATCTCTATGAGCTACCCGTGGGCAAATATGAGATAGAGGGTGATCAAATCTATGCTCGGATCATAAAGGAACCCGGACGCAAAAAAAAGGAAGCAAAGCTTGAAACACATGAAAAGTATATTGACATCCAACTGGTCTTGGCAGGAACAGATAATATGGGATGGAAAGACAAGTCTTCTTGTAAAAAGCCCATAGACGATTATGAGCAAGAAAAGGATCTTCAATTATTCGGGGATGAACCCAAGGCTTGGATTTCGACTAAAAAAGGAAGGTATGTGATCTTTTTCCCAGAAGATGCCCATATGCCAATGATCTCGAAGGGGCAGCTTCATAAAGTCGTTATCAAAGTTGCGGTGAAACCGTAAAGGTCCAGAAGTCGAATGTCTGTTAGCGAAAGTTCATTTGATAGCTTGCCACAATCAGGAGCGAACAAGGCATAACACTAGCGATGAATTGTATGATTTTTCGTTGTCGGAAGCCGCCTGAAAAAAAAGTGCGCCACTGGTTTAATTACCAAAAATTTTTAAAAAAACTCAAGAATATAAAGAATTAAAAAGTTTTGTATGAAATACTTGAAACAAAAGGAAATTCCCCCTATAAGCTATAGTGTTTCAGAAAAGTATTTTGGGCTGGGAGCGCAGTCGTCCCGCCTGCTTTTGCGGGCAAGATGCCCGCGTTCCCAGAAAAGACTTATCTGAAAGTCTATAAACAGGATGATTTCATGTTTTTATTGATGCTGAACAAATGGATCATTTTTGGGGGTGGCATTGATTTACGGTAACCGTTCAGACACAGAGATACAGAGACACGGAGATGTTATAAATATTCATATTTTTCTCTGTATTCACAAAATTATTTCTTTAGAGAAACTCAGAGATTTTGTCCTTTAATATTCATTCTCTGTGTCTCTGTGGCAAATACCCTCTGAACAGTTGCGATTCACTGGGGCACGTCCTATTTTAGGAGCAGAGGCTTCAAATGTATAACTTGGGGAAAAAATGGAAAAGGAAAACATAGGGCACGTCCTCTACGTTGAAGATGATAAAGTCTTACGGAATGTCATATCGATTCAATTGAAATCAATGGGTTGTCAGGTGACAACGGCCATCCATGGAAAGGAGGCACTTGAGAAGATCGCGAATGAGGTTCCAGACCTTATTTTAACTGACGCGATGATGCCTGTGATGAATGGTCATGATTTTATTAAAGAAATCAAAAAATCGAATCAGTATAAAGAAATTCCTGTGATTTTTATTTCCGCAAACACCAAAGATTCAAGCCGGGATGAAGCGTTTACAGAAGGCGCGGTTGATTATTTGAACAAACCCATCGTGATGAAAGAACTGGTTTTTAAAGTCAGAAACTTTCTTGACCTTGCGGCAAGCCATAAAGATTCCAAAAAACAATATCAACATCAACTTCATAATGCGCTTGAAAGTGTGGAGCTTTTAAAAGACCAAGCCCACATTTTTACAGAAATTATGAAACAGACGATAGCCTTGCGCCGTCTTGACGATATTCATTTTATTGCGGACGCGGCCATGCAAGGGTGTTTTCAAATCTGTGGAGTTCATGTCAATTTTTGGCGCCATCTTTCAGGAAAACCCTCATTAATGGGAACCGTTTCACCAAAAGATGAAATGGGGTTCAATCAGCGCTTAGCTCTCGTATCCGGTGCGTTTGAGTTGAAAGAACAACAAATTCAAGAGGAAGGCGTGACGTTAATGTACCTGGACGGGTATGTTATGGAAATTTTGGATTATCCGCAAGAGGTTCCCCAAATTATGGACATTCTGAATCTATTTTTTACCCATATTGCCGATATTTTGAATTCTTTTAAGGCGGCGAGACTTTATCAAAAAGTCGCCGAAGATTTAAAAAGCATCTTGAAAATACGAAATAATATGGTCCATGAACTTGATGCGATCAGAAATGATTCGAATGTAAATATTACCAATATTGGAATGGGATTGGAGCAACTGACGGACATTTTGTATCAAGACGAGATCTCCAGTGAAGACAAAGAGCAAATGCGACAACTTGCTAATGATACCCTGATGATGACTCAGTTTGGTGATACCGCTAATCAAAAAGTATTCGCAATTATTAATTCCTTATCCAAAGTATTCGCCTCCCTTGAGGACGAAGTAGAAATACAAAAAGTTGAACTTGATTATGCCATCGAAGAAGTAAGTTCCGACAGTATCGCGCAAAATGAAACGCAAACCCAGCAATCAGACGTGGACAATTTATTAGCTGAATTAGGTTTGTGAAGCTTGGGAACAAGCGCATCGACAATAAGTTATCATTAAATGATGTTATGGATTCAAATTTAATCAAAGAAATCTCACAGGCTCGTTATTTCAGAGATACCGCTCCCGCAATTCTGGAAAAATTTTTAACATGGACATCCTTTAAAACTTTCAATAAAGATGAAGTTCTTGTTTCCCAAGGTCAACAAAATAACCTGTTGTTTTTTTTAATCAAAGGGAGCGTCTCTGTTCATCAAGATGGTCGATTGTTGTATCAGTTAGGCCGTAAGGGCGATATCTTTGGCGAAAATAGCCAAGTTAAAGACCAGCCCGCGGATATTACAGTGATTGGTTTGGAAGGTGGACAATTACTGACGATTTCCTCAAAAACCCTGGAAGAACTCAAAGATCGTTCAGAAACCGAGATATTTTTCTTTTTTCATCAATGGTTGACCCGAATCCTGACCGAAAAGCTGTATTTAGCCTCACAAAAAGCCAAGCGATATGAGGAATCCACTGAAGAGTTACAGTTATCGTTAATGAGGCAAGAAGAAATTTCGAAAAGATTACTCACCACTACTGAAGAATTAAAACAGTCTAAAAATGAGATTGAAGGACTTAGTCGCTTAAAAGATGAGTATTTAGCTATCGCTTCGCATGATCTACGCTCGCCAATTGGCGCGGTAAGAGCGACGATGGAAACCATTTTGGAATTTTTTAAGGTTGAAGACGAAGTCAAACCGCTTTTGCAATCGACCATTGACTTATGCAATGAACAGTTATCTCTGGTTAATAATTTTTTGGATATTTCAAAAATTGAATCGGGGAAACTGAATTTGGACTATACCCCCTTGCTCCCTGAAGAATGGACACAACACCTCAAACAGATCTACCTTAATTTCAAAGTGTTGTCTGAGAGCAAACACATTCAATTGCGGCTCGAAATTTCTGAAAATCTCATTCCTATCTCCATTGATGTTCCAAAAATCAAACAAGTCATCAATAACTTGGTTGGGAATGCCCTCAAATTTACTTCCGAGGGGGGGCACGTCATCATTCAAGCGTATCACCCTTCGCCAGAGACGCTACAGGTTACGGTCAGAGACAGTGGTATGGGGATGGAGTCCTCAGTGATTCAACACATTTTTGACAAATATAGGCAAATTAAAGGAAAAAATATTGGAACCAAGGGGGAAAAAGGCGCAGGGCTCGGACTTGCGATCTGCAAAAATTTGGTTGAATTGCACCAGGGAAGAATTGTTGTCGAAAGCAAAATCGGGGAGGGGAGTCAATTTCACGTCAAACTGCCTGCTTTTCCTAAACAAGAGAAAACATCAGAAAACCCAAACACCAAGGCCTCAATACCGATCAAGATCAGCACTACCCCTGTTGCTGACGAACTGAAGGAGCAAGAACCGCAGAAGCAAAAAGAACGTATCCGTGAAATAATTCTCACGTCTCCCCTATTTAAAGTCTTCACACCCGAAGAAATTGAAGGCTTTATTCCACTGAGCCGGATCCTGATTTTTGAAAAAGAGGAATTGATCATTAAGCAAGGGAGCCAAAGTAATAATTGTGTTTATTTCTTATTGCGGGGAAGTGTTTCCGTTTATGTGGATAAGCGGTTCATTCTCAATTTAAAATACCCGTGGGATATTTTTGGAGAAATGAGCATTTGTAGTGATGAACAACGTTCCGCAGATGTGATTGCTAAAGAAACGACAGAAATTTTAGTAGTTGATTCATCAATCATCCATGCCTCAGGACAAGATCAAAACTATCAGTTTAAATATTATTTTTATCGTATGTTTTCCGCGATTATGACCAGAAAACTCCAGATAACATCCGATCGGGCAAAGCTCTATGAAGACGCATTGCATAAAGCCCAACAATCCCAAAAATATAGTGAAGGCCTGGAACAGAAGCTCGATGAAAACTTACAGCAGATGTTGCTTTATTCTCACATGGTCAATAGTGCTCTGGATGGTGTCCTGACGATGTCGCTCGACGGGATTATCAAAACGATCAATCCCATCACTCAATATTTATTAATGGGTAACGAATCTGAAATTGTGGGTCAAGCCTTAACCCATTTTGTCAAGCCTGTGGAAGTGGATGATTCTTTTCACAAAGAGTTTCTTAATCCGGAAAGTATTCAAGGAGGTTGGTGTGGAGAAGTTTGGGCCAAAGGGGTGAGTGGCGATCAATTCCCAGCCTATATTTCCATTTCAACCATTAAAGATCATCAGGGGATTAAAATTGCGTTTTCTTGCATGATTCATGATATCAGTAAGCAAAAAGAATATGAACAGCAGATTTTAAAACAAAAAAAGGATTTGGAAGAAGCGCTGAACCATCTGCAAACCTTAAACCGTCTGAAAGATGATTTTATGATCCTGATTTCTCATGAATTACGAACTCCCTTGAGTTCAATCTTGGCGAGTTCAGAAATGTTGACGACTCCGGATATGCTTTCTGTTGAAGACTATCCTGTTCTTTTTGATGCGATATATTCGGAAGCAAGGCGATTGGATAAGTTAATCTCCAGAGTTCTGGAAATATCAGAATTAGAATCAGATCAAGCGCATTATAGTTTCGCTGAAGGGGATCTTGGCAAAGTGATTGAATTGGCCGTTTCTGAATTTCGGGGGAGAGCCAAGGAAAAAGGTCTGGAATTGATTTGTGACCTGGGCAACACCTCCTGCCCCTTTAATTTTGATCCGGAAAAAATAAAAGAAGTCGTGGGACATCTGCTGGACAATGCCCTCAATTATACCCATGAAGGTTCAATTGTCGTCACATTAAGTCATCATGACCAGGAATCAACCGTGGCTTTATCAGATACAGGCATTGGCATCGCCGCTGAAGATTTTCCCAAGGTTTTCAGTAAATTTGAAACGATTGAAGATATGAGTTATCACAAACAGGGAATGGGGCTGGGAATGCCAATCAGTCGCCTCATTATTGAGGCACATCAAGGAAAAATCTGGCTGGAAAGTGAGGTCCATCAAGGAACCACGTTTTACTTCACGTTGCCTCATTAACTGAAAGACAAACGACGTGAGGCTTTTTTTGTTTGAGGGCATTTCCGCCAGATCCGTTTCACCTCTTGATGAGACCACGATAGCGTTTGCCCATACTTCGTGCTCCAACGTAGGAGGTGGTGTGCCTTTCAAGTCACATTAGGGCAACTTAATCCAATCGACAAGTAGCGCTTTCCCCAGCCTTCAACAACGCTTAGTTATGATCTATTTCATTTTCAATCGCATAGTGCACCGCCATTTCAAAGGCGGCTCTTGTGAATTCGAGGACTTTAATGAAACCTTCGTCGCTCAATTTGCGAACTGAGTCTTTTCCCCGGTAAATTCCAAGAAATTGGCGCTCCCGTTCTATATGAAGGGGAATCCGCCCTACGCCCCAATCCTCGAGGTATTTCCAGACATCAGGGTTATAGGTTCTTAAGGAACGGATGATAAAAGGAATAGGATCATGCCTTGAGACCAACGACGCTAAACGTAAAGTGAGTTCAAAAGACAAGGTCGCGGTTCCATTTTCAACAGCCTCAAGAATGCTACTATCTTTCAAATCCAAAGATTCGGTAAGCTCCTGGATCGTTAAACCCGCAACTTCCCTGAGATCATGAAGCGATTTGCCAGTCTCCTTCATCATCGTCGAATTTTGAACAGTTGGGAAAAAGGCCTTACTGATTCTTAAGGAACTCTCCCCTGTTTTTGTCACCGCTTTAACCGCTTTAAATGCGGTATTGGTGATGTCGGCCATCATCTTTACAATAGACCGTTCTTCTTTGGGATAGAGGTCAATGACCTCCTCTGGAACATCCTCAACCTCAGCAATACCTTCTTCAAATTCCTGTATTTCATCTTTGTTTGTTGCCATAATTCCTTTAGTATCTCATTGACAATAATTTTGACGTTCCGCGTTTTACGCTGATTCCTTCCACGAAAAACACGAAAAACGATCCTACGCTTAGTGTTTTTTGCGTTTTTCGTGGACTCACAATTTTAAGTAGTAGAAGGATTTACTTGCTTTTTGGAAATCACGTCTACTTAAAGATATATCCAATATACCAATAACTTCTGTCTTTCTGTTGGGAATCACATTAATGACTAATGAATTGACAGCATTGAGAATACGAAAAAAACCCAACCCCGCACCTCCCCCTTGGTAACTGATTTTAGCTTCATTATCAAAAAAACATCTTTGTAAATATTGAAACAGGGGGTCTTTGCCCAAACGTCCAAAATCATCGGTCACGGAAATCGCGAACATCCTTCCATCGCATCCGTAATTCACATTGATGGTTTCAGAATCGTCCAGTTCAAAATCGGTTCGGCGATCATGTCCCTCATACTTGGGATTGGCATTATATAACGCATTTTTGACCAACTCATCGCAAATGCCTTCGATCTGAGCCACAGTTGAAACATTATTACAAATTTGATGCGCATACTCACTGATTTCTGTAATGACCGCTGTCGCATCAGTTGTCGATCGTACAAGCTGATTCATGGAGGAATAAGTTCCATACATAAAATGGCGAAGTCCAAAAAAATCGTTACACAAAATACGATTAATGGCACCGGTTATCTGGTGAGGAAAATAAAAGGAGTTAGGGTCATTTCGGGCGATAAAACAATTAATGGTGTTGAACAGAACTTCATCAGAAAACAAACTTTTCAGTTCCGCGCCTATAATCACGGCATTCAAACAAAAAGCAAAGGATCGGGCAATCTCCTTGAGAAAAAACCAATCTTCAGTATCCGTTAATAATAAGTGGGTTTCCAGAGACTCAGGGTGATTCTTGACGAGATCTTCCAGATATTTCTGACACAAGAGCTGGTCCTCAAATACGGTGTATTGAACTCTGTTCGCTCTTAGTGCGAATTCAATCAATTTCATATCCTTTGGATGATGTTTTCCTAGTAATACGATGACTTTCATAGATTGCATTTTGGTCCCCGGTTAAAGATGTCCTTCTGTTTTAGAACTGATGACTCAACTACCACTCTAACGATTTGGGTGCTTCTGTTGAGTACTGGTACGTAACTTAATAGTCTTGCCTGAGAAAACTAAAATATTTGTCCGGAAAATCATCTAACTCCATTCCTTCAGGAACCTCCGGCTCTTTAATAATCCCTTCGCCAAAACGATAATGCTCCCCTTCTTTAAACAAGAGAATTTCCTCTTCATCCGTTTCTTCGTCGTAATAGTGTGCGTAAAAAGAGGCAATTCTTACTTGTTGTCGTTTTTTGCCCATGAACTCCGGAATCATATTACATTGATCAATAATCTCCCGTGGACACTCCTCCAAGATAACGACTAATCCAGGAAATTCATTCAAGCCTTCAGTCCAACGGCGCACCCCCGTAGAGTTAATTCTTCTCACACTCCCCATATGCAATGTAACCGTATCCTTTTGGGTTTTAAAAAACTCGACAAAATCACACCGCTCATTAATAACTCCTTTGATGTAATGTTTGCCGTCAATTTCTTCAATTTGTAAATCTGATGACATGATTGCCTCACTGTGATAGATAGGACTCAGCCGTTGAGAATTTAACTCCTATCTCCTATGTAAAAAATATTATTAACATTTTCAAGTATTTGTTGATAACAATCTAATATTAACATTTTTTGTAACGCTTCAGTCCATGAGGTCACGGCTCCAAGCCGGAACCGTGTTGAGAAGAGGTGGTCTTTTTCATGCTTTCGCGGCTAAGCGTGAGCAATTTTTTTTTATAAGAGGTATTCAATGTTCTATTCCTATCTGGATAGCCCGGTTGGTTCTTTGTTGGTTGTAGGAAGTGAGCTGGAACTGAAATCCATTCAGTTTCCAAAGGGAACCTTAAAAAAAGAACCCCAAGCCTCCTGGGACGAAAATCGAAACAAATTAGCTTCTGTGTTGCGACAATTGGAGGCTTATTTTCAAGGGAAATTAACAACTTTTGACATTCCCTTCCGCACCCAGGGGACTTCGTTCCAGCAGCAGGTTTGGAAGGCCTTACAGACGATACCTTATGGACAAACGGCATCTTATCGTGAAATTGCTGTGAAAATTAATTTTCCTAAAGCGTATCGAGCTGTTGGAAGAGCAACCGCTTCAAACCCCTTACCTCTTATTGTTCCCTGTCATCGGGTTATTGGAAGCAATGGTGCACTAACAGGATTTTCTGGAGGTTTGGAAATCAAGGAAAAACTCCTGCAACTGGAACAACATTTTCGAGCTGTGCAGGTGGTTTGAAAATTAACCACGAAAAACACGAAAAACACGAAATAAATGATTTTTTAATAA
>JBBCAX010000096.1:0-69509 GCA_051382335.1 Deltaproteobacteria bacterium TL4 | reverse complement strand
TAGCAATCAGAAGGAATTGAATGGATTTCCATTAATGCGAATAATGACTCTGATGATTTTGAAAACCCGCTTCATTATTGATATTGCTCACGCAGCTTACAAAGGTAAGAAAACAGGAGAATCTTCACTGATGATAGAGATTCTGGAACGTTTAGAACTGAAACAAATTCCTTATCTTTTTCATTTTGATGCACTTTTTTACTCCACTTACTTGGTCCATTGGATTCATCAAAAGAATCAGTTTTTTCTAATGAAGGTTCGAAAATCGGTTAAATTTTATCCAATTTATTATCTCAGCGATGGGAGCTATATTGCTGAGATTACGCATAAAGTTATCGATCCACTAAGATCAAGGAAGGGATATAATCGCTATAACAAAGTAAAAATTCGAGTGAGAGTTATTGATTTCAAAGTCAAAGGGTTTCAATCGACTCGACTCATTACCAATATCCTCGATGAGGACATTTCCGCAAAAGAATTGGTCATCCAATATCATCAAAGGTGGGAAATTGAAATCGGATATTTTGATATAAAATCAGTCCAATGCGCAACATTAAAGGGGCAAACACCAACCTTGTTTCGCTCAAAAAGATCGGATTTAGTGAAACAAGAACTCTATGCTATTTTGATTGTTTACAACATGATCCGATATAAAATATGGAATGCTGCTGAAAAAGAAGGGGTTGATCCAAGAACAATTAGTTTTTTAGATTCACTACAGTGGATTATTGACGCATCAAATCAGTTGTTTGGTAAAAATCGAGAACAAAGACAAAAGATTTTTCTCTATCTCTCAGATATGATCCTCCAAGCAAAAATCGATCGTTCAAGAAGAAAAAGGAAGAATCCAAGAGCCATCAAACAGCGATCATCGAGTTTTCCCTTGAAAAAAGCACATCAACAGGGAAAAGAATTTGATTTAGATGAACATCTAGAAATTATTAAAGCAAAAGAATTATCACCTCTTTTGGAAGAAAACAAAGAATCAAATATTACGAAAGTTGATTTTAAAACAAAGAAAAAACAAAAAAATATGAAAGAACTGTTTTTTGAGCAAGTTATTAATTTCATTAATAAAATTGCAGCGTAAAAACATTCATGCACGGGTATTGGGCAATATCTGGCAATCCTATGATGCTTCTATTCCTGAAAATATGACTAAAGGCGTAACCATTTTCAATGGGAAATCCATGAAAATGAATGAGATTTATCGTATCAAGAGCGGAAATAAGACCCTTATGGGGTGGGACTTTGAAGGAATGCTGGATCAAAAGTTTGAATATCAAAAATATCCACTGGACAGAACTTATGTTCAGTTGGATCTTCAATCCAAAGAGTTTTACAAAAATATCATTCTTGTTCCGGATTTTAATGCCTACCACATTATGAACCCCAGCTTAAAACCGGGCTTGAGTTCAGACATCCATTTAGCGGGATGGACTGTGGAAGAGAGCTATTTCAGTTATTTGTTTAGTGATGCCAAAACCAATTTCGGGATTGAGGATTATGTTAAGGATGAGCTATTTCCAATTCTCAATTACACACTGTTCCTGAAGCGACAGTTCATCAATACCTTCATTGGATATATGCTGCCGCCTTTTGTTGTCTGTGCTGTCCTGTTTATGATGCTTCTGATATCCATTGAGTTTTCAACGACACAACTCATCGGTTCGTGCTCATCCCTGTTCTTTATTGTGATATTGACGCATATTCGTCTGCGTGGAGAGATCATCGCCTCTGAGATCATTTATCTGGAATACTTTTATTTCATAATCTATATCGCCATTCTGATCATCATCAGCATGTCTGTTTTCATCAATTCACACCCAAACAAAAAACTGATGCAGACGCGTTATGATGTCCTCTCTAAAATGTTGTTTTGGCCGTCCATTCTGTTAGCAATGCTCGCCATCACGATAGTGACCTATTTCCGTTAACCCGAACAAATTGATAGAACTGTGAAAATACATAATAGATTAATCCTGTTGGTGATAGCCTCCCTAACAACAATTCTGGGAGTCAGTCTCTCGTTTACCTTCTACCAAATCAAAGCCACATCCACAAAACAGTTGGAAACCTTCAGAAGCAGGGAACACCACCAGGTGGAACAAAAATTAATGAATTATCTGGATATCGCTTACAATGTTATTGACACCAATTATAAAAATTCCACAGATAAGCCTTTTCTTGAAAAATACTACGGCAAAAGGCTGATCAACATCATTGATACAGCGGAGAGTCTGCTCAAAGTCAAAGCCAATGAAGCCAGAATCGGTAAAATATCAGTTGAAAAAGCCAAGTCGGAGGCTATGTTTCTTCTCAGGAATACCAAGTTTGATAATGGAACAGGGTATGTTTTTATCATCAGCACGGATCGTCCTCATCCCATGATGCTCATGCATCCTGTGAGTCCCAAACTTGAAGGACAGCTCATGTCCGATCCTGCGTACAACACAGCGTTGGGACGAGGCATCAATCTGTTTACCGCAATGGCGGATACTTGTGAAAACAACGGATCAGGTTTTGTGGACTATGTCTGGGACAAACCGACTCAGGGTGGAATCATTTCAGATGTGCCAAAACTGTCCTATGTCCGACTCTTTCCTGAGTGGCAATGGATCATCGGCACAGGAATCTATATTGATGAGGCGATTACCGATGCGATGGCCAAAAGCAAGAACGATCTCAAACAGATGCGTTATGATAATGGAACAGGGTATATTTTTATCATCAGCACGGATCGTCCTCATCCCATGATGCTCATGCATCCTGTGAGTCCTAAACTTGAAGGACAGCTCCTGTCCGATCCTGCGTACAACACAGCGTTGGGACGAGGCATCAATCTATTTACCGCAATGGCGGATACTTGTGAAAAAAACGGATCAGGTTTTGTGGACTATGTCTGGGACAAACCCACCGAAAAAGGTCTTTTGCCAAACGTTCCCAAATTATCTTATGCCAAACTCTACAAGCCGCTGAATTGGATTATCGGAACGGGCGTTTATATTGACGACATTGATAAAATTATTTCTGAAAATGAACAGACGCTGACTGAGGATGTTAGGTTTCTGACGTATAAAGTAATTGGCTTTTCAATGCTCCTGTTCACGCTCCTGAGCCTTTTTTTGAATTTTATGCTGAAACGATATTATTTCCGTAGGGTCGTCGATTATGGAACAGAGAACAAACAATCTGATCCGGAACCGGACAACTCCAGAGAAGAGCTTGTAAAGACAGCCAAAGAGATTGGCAGAGTCATGAAAGCCATAAATGCTATTCTTCAGACTTTAGGTGCGGAAGAGAATCTACCCGAAAAACCTGAGGTTAAGGTCGTAACGGTGAAAGAAGAAAAAAGGTCGGTCTCATAAATTTCCAATAAACACTTGCACATATCATCTGACAATGCTTTAGAAAATATAAATACGTGATTGACAACGAAAAAAAATTCTCTTTCACTTTAAAAAACGAATAACCCCCGTTATTCCTAAACCTGTAGGAGTGTTCATGAGTTGGAAAGATATAAAAATTGGCTTTAAGATATTCATAGGTATCGGTTGTGTTTTACTGATGCTCGCATTTGTGGGGTACTGGTCTTTTTCAGGGATTGACGCTATTGTTTCAGATGGAGTTGAAGCTTCACAGGGAAATCGTCTTCGCGGAGAGCTCCTTCAAAGGGAAGTGGATCATCTTAACTGGACGGTTAAGTTGAGTAATTTTATCAATGATGACAAGGTCAGTACCTTGACCATTGAAACCGACTATAGGAAATGTGGTTTTGGTCAATGGTTTTACGGAGAAGGACGTAAAACCGCGGAGTTGTTAGTCCCCTCTCTCAGAGGCTTTCTAAACGCCATTGAAGAACCTCATCGTCTTTTACATGAAACAGCGATCAAGATAAAAGACGTATTCCAAGCTGCGGATATCAGTTTGCCCACTTTTCTCGCAAATCAGGAAACAAAACATTTAGCGTGGACTGAACGCTTATTGAACTCCATTGTTACTCAAGAACGAGGCGTGAGTGTGGAACTGGATCCCACTCAATGTGAATTTGGACGCTTCATCTATGGGACTAAAGGCAACGAACTCAGTTCCACTTATCCTGAGTTTGCGAAACTGATTGAGAACGTAAAAAAACCGCACCAACACTTGCACGAAACCGGAAAAAAAATTGATCAAAGTCTTAGAGAGGGCCAGTTTAAAGAGGCGGAACAGCTTTATAGTAATACGGTGATTCCGACGCTTAAATTGGTTCGTCAGGATCTGACTGAAATGCAAAACAAGTCACAGGAAAAACTTCAGGGACTCAAAAACGCGCAAACTATTTTTTCGTCAGAGACCCAGAAATATCTCGATCAGGTTCAAGACCTGTTGCATCAAATGGTCAAAACCGCCGCAGAACATATAATCTCCACAGAAGTGATGTTGGATGCCGCGAACAATACACGCAGAAATGTGGTGATTTTCAGTGTGATTGCCATCGTCATCGGCCTGTTATTTTCAATATTCATTGCCCGAACCATTAATAAACCCATAGAGCAAAGTTATCAATTGACGCAACGTGTTGCTAAAGGCGATCTTACCGTACAAGTCCAGATTGATCAAAAAGATGAGATTGGGAAATTGGCGGATGCATTAAGAGAGATGATCAGCCAGTTACTCCACATCGTGGGTGAAGTGAAACTTGCGGCCCAGAATGTGGCAACAGGCAGTCAGCAGCTCAGTGCTTCAGCGCAAATACTTTCTCAAGGGGCAACCGAACAAGCGGCTTCTGTTGAAGAAACCTCCGCGTCGATGGAACAAATGACTTCCAATATTCAACAAAATGCGGACAATTCACATCAAACTGAAAAAATCGCGAGTAAAGCGGCTATTGATGCCAAGGAGAGTGGTTCCGCGGTGACCCGGGCTGTGGGGGCCATGAAAGAGATTGCCACCAAAATTTCAATTATTGAAGAAATCGCCCGTCAAACAAATTTACTGGCGCTCAATGCCGCGATAGAAGCGGCAAGAGCCGGAGAACATGGAAAAGGTTTTGCGGTAGTCGCCTCTGAAGTTCGTAAACTTGCCGAACGAAGTCAAAATGCGTCAGCAGAAATAACGGAATTATCCTCGTCCAGTGTCACTATCGCCGAAAAGGCCGGTCTCATGTTGCAGGAATTGGTACCTGCCATTCAGCGAACCGCTGAATTAGTGCAGGAAATTAGTGCCGCGAGTAGTGAGCAAAATTCGGGTGCGGAACAAATCAATAAAGCGTTGCAGCAACTGGATATTGTGATTCAGCAAAATGCCTCTACGTCCGAAGAAATGGCCTCAACATCGGAAGAATTATCAGCTCAGGCGAATCAACTTCAGGATACGATTGATTTTTTTAAGACAGAACAGGGTTCGTCTCAATTAATGAGAAGAGCTAAGACTTAAGGGAACAAATATAGCAGATGAAATCTTTGAAACGTAGGACTCAGGGGCTTTGGTTGGGACTGGGTGTGATCTGCTTGTGTTGGATTCAAACCACTCTTCACGCTGAAACAACGCAAGCTTTTCCTCAAGTTCGCTATGTTTTAGAGTCCAATTCTTTTCTAAATCATTTCCCCGGTGAAACGACCTTTGTCATTACTGGTGTGCTTCATTATGAAGTTCGCCAGTTGGAAATCTGGATTCAGCATCACCTCCCTCAAGCCGCGTGTCCTCAACTATTGAGTGAAAACTCAGACCATCTCATTCATCAGGGGAAATGGGGCGGGCAAAGTCAGCGTTTTTATTTACAAATTCCCGCTTTACAAGAAGGACAACATTACTGTGTTCAATTTAGAGTGGGGTACCTCAAAGACAATAATCCCGATTTATATCAGCAATCCTTGGCTGTGATTCAAACAGAAACGCCGCAACAAGGAAACTATGTTGGTTTGGATCTAGGGGGACTGTTTTCTCCTGACTTTGAAGATATGCTCAGTTATGTGGGCGTTAATTTCTATTTGAATAAAATTAACAAATCAAAACCGCTCATCGGGTGGAATTTCTGGGACCGGTTTTCCCTTAATATGGGTGTGACACTGAATAATCCTGAGACAGAGGCTGTAAAACCTGTTTTAGATAACCATCTTTTCCTCACGGGTCTCGGTTTCAGAATAACGGATGACTTAAAATTGGGAATGGGCGCGTTATTTTATAAGAAACCCCACGCGAATCCCTTAGTCCATGAGGAACAACGAGGAGTCGGAACTTATGTCTCTATTTCCATGGATATTGACCTTTACAGTCATCTGAAAACTTGGAATCCTTTAGAGAATACAATGGAATAGTTTAAATAATAAGGAGTAGCGTTATGGAGCGATTTTTCAAGGTCTTCAACCTGATTTTCATTTTGGGGATACTTTGGAGTTTTGGCTGTGAAGGGACAAGTTCTTCCAATTCCAAAACAAAATCAAGTGACACTGACGAATCCTCGTCTGCGGCCTCTCAGACTGAATCGCTAAAAACCCCCGACTCTTCCGCGGCAAGTATCAATTTTACCGATAATGATCCGGACAAGGGACAAGTCTCAGGCGATATCCTCATTGAAAAAGCCAACGATGAAAGCCCTCTTACCTTTTATGTGATTTACTGGGGGAGCAGTTTGACTTCCAAGCTAACAGAGGGATTGGCCATTGCGGCGCTGCAGAAAACAGGTAGTGATTTGACCTATCCTTTAGAGAACAATACCTTCCTTCCCAAAGAGGCGACCCATTTATTGGTGTTTACTAAAAATGACGCGGGAGAAATGCCCTCAGGGGTTGGTGTCTTGATAAATGATCTGAGTTCCCCTGTTACAGAGAATCCAACGTCACCAGCTCTCACGGAGGTTCCTCTTCCGGCTCATGCCAATTGTAGGATTCCTGAAAAATTAAGATGGGAATCCCCCACTGAAACTTCCCCTATTTTTGAACTGTCTCCCTATCCTGTGTTTCCTCCAGTGCCGGGATCTGCTTTGCCCGAGAGTCCTGCCGCGCTGCAAGTGAAAGGACAGCAATTAACGTGGAATGTCTCAAAAACGGCAGAAGGGTACATGGTTTTTGCGTGTCATGATTCCATCTTGAATTTATGGGAAGTCTGGGTCAGCGAAACAGCAACCACTTCGGTAACCATTCAACGTTCAGAGGCTTCCTTTCTGGTCTTACCCTATCGACAACTCACTAAAAATTCATTTTCGAACGCTCAACCGGGGAGTTCTCGCTGTGTACAAAGCGGAGAAAACTGGAGGTGTTTTGGCTATCCCCAATTCTATGGCATCGCCAATTAACGCTTGAGAAAATCACAAGGCGGGTTGTTGGACTTGTTGTCGTCGGCTTTGATAATATTGCAAACTTTGTTTTAATTCCATGAGGTACATTTTCAACTCCTCCGATAGTAATTGGTCATATTTTGCGTCCTGATCTAAGAGGTCCAGTTTTTCCGTCATGAGTTTTTCTTGTCGAGTGGTGGGGTTGCTTAATTTTCGATCCAGCCAAGACAGCAAATCACTTAAATCCTGTGCGATTTGTCTGAATCGTTTTATGATCTTTTCATGATACTCCTGGCTATTTTCTACAGTGAATTCAAATTGTTTGGAAGTGGTGAGATGAGGGCCATTCAGAGAATCGATATCACTGACTTCTATCCATGCTATGACTTGATCTCCGCCACGTAACGGCGTTGTTGATAATTCCCAAGGATAGGATTCCTGATAGGTTTTAAACTCGCCTTCAAAGGCTTGAATGATCTCCTGACCTTTTTCGGCACTAGCCTTGCTTTGATAATAGAGATGGATCTGTTGTAACCCGTAATCATCCTCAGCGGATAACGTGATGGTTAATTTTGAGTTTGCGAAAAAATGAGGTTCATTCGGCCATTGCACCTCTAAAGAGGGAGGAAGATCCTGAATCATTTCAATAGGGTGTTTTTGAGAATTCCAACTCAAACTCAGTTCTCCGGATTCCTGGGGCGTCACTATGGAAAGCCAGTGTTCTTCCTTGCTGAACCAGGTGAGTGGATATTCACCCGTTAGGGTTTTATAGACGTTGGGTCCTGTGGGGACTTTCTGCCCCGCGTAATAGATCTCCAACCGACTTCCCTGAGGCATGGACAAAAACTCAGGCAAGAGGTTGTAGATCGTTGGGGGTCTACTGATGTAAGCCGGGTAAAGGATGCGATAGGTATTGCCTGTGACTTGTTTAGAAAGGCTATCCTTGGGTAAAAGTGAGTCTGGAAGCATCAGTGTGCCTCCTATGGTAAAGAGCATTAAGGCTTCAAAAAATCCTGCCCCCATCAGAACACGAAACCAGTTTACATGAAATGAATGCCGATGACGCTGTACCAGTTGATAAGAGTCCTCCAAGTGTTTGTCTCGGAAATAGGCCGCTTCCTGTGAAGGGGGTTCCTGTTTGTTTAGCGCTAAACATGTTGAGACGGCTTCCAGTAACTGGGGGTTCTTAGGATATAAATGTTTGAGGCAATAACGCGTATCAATAATCTGCCAGCCGGCAAAGAGACACGTGAAAAAAGTAAGCAGGTTGGCGATCAACAGGGAAGACTGTGAAAAACGATGGGGAAGCAGGAGCACCAACAGCATGAGAACCATTGTTGCTCCTATGAACGCTTGACAACCACGTAGAAAACGTAGTTGCGCACAATAGCGTTTGAATTGTGCTTGGATATAGTTAAATTGATGGTGCATTGAGCTAGTTAAGATAAACGCCTCTTTCCAAAATTTCCGCAAAATCATCAAGTGTTTTTGCAAATACATGTGTTGCATAATCAACTTTGGAATCATTGTCCAGGAAATTATGCTTTAAAGATTCTGATAATTCCAACACCGCACTCGTAACATGCCGCTCAAAACGCGTACTCGCGTCAATACCTAATCGTTCCTGGTATTTCTGAATTTTTTCCTCGGTTTGTGTCATGATAAACTCCAACATTGATGGTTCGTCGCTGTCGCTAAATCCGTATTAGCCATTAGGTGTAAAGTACCAGCTCTTTAAAATCTCCCTCTTTGCCGTATATTTATCAATCTGATACCTAACTGCTAAAGGCTAATAACTAATTTTGCGACAACAATGAGTTAGGTCCTTATTTTCTAAGGACAGTTCTAAACTTTGATCACAGCCCTTCCTTGTCCTGAAGTCTCTCCCAGGCTACCTTGAGGGACAACTAGGGACATGTTTTTAAACAGGCATTCCTGTAATTGTTTCCTTCAATCGAAAATAACAGTACACTGTCAATTCTCATCTTAAAACCATAAAACTTTGAGTCAAAATGTTTAAAAAATAAATTTCGGCCAAAAAAATGCATTTCATTAAACGAAAGTTTGAAGCTGAAAGCTGAAATGAGCTCTTCCAAGTTGCTTTTCGTTTTTAAAACCCTGAATTCATTTTGCTTTCATTATGGTTATCGGAATGCTGGTATAAAAACTTGAGTAAAATTTTTGTTTTTGTGATAATTTCGTGACGAGTCGCCAAAAGGCGAAGAACTGACATAAGAAAACCGCTCAGGTTGATCTGAATTTTTTTTAGGGAGAATTTGCTTATGATGGGAGTAGCTTGGGATAGGAACTCACCTTCCATAATCCGTGGAAAAAGTTTACTCTTGGTCTTCATGGGCATTGTGACTTTTTCGGTTGCTCTGGCTCAGGAATTTTATACAGACAAAATATATATGCAACAGCAGGCTGAAACGGATACCAAGTTTCAAACGAATCAGGATCAACAGCGACAGCTTCAGCTTCAACGTTATAATGAGAGCACTTCAGAGTACCTGCAATATCAAAAAGTATTGGACAGTCAGCTTAAATACTCAGAGGAACGGCGGCAGCAGCAAGCTGAAATTGACGCGATGCGACGCAGAAACAATTACGCTGATTATCTCAATAAACGCAAGCAGCTTAACGAACATACGGAGGTGGAGCAAGCCAATGATCGGAGTGAACGGTGGAGTGACTATGTTAAACAATCCGATGCTCAAAGACAATTACTGGAAAGTAAAAAGGAGGAAGAGTCAAAAAAAAGACGTCGACTCCATATCCTAAAATACACAACCGTCGCAGAGCTAAAAGACCTTGAGGCTCGTAAGAAAAAGGCGGAAGCAGAACAGCAGGCGATCAAACAACAGGAATACCAGGAATATTTAACCACAATGAATAAGCATCTGCCTACACAACTCCAAATTCAGACAGAAACTAAGCTTCAGATTCAAACGCAGCATCAGATTGAACAACAAAAGAAGTACCAGGAATATTTAGAAAAAACGAAAAATGAGATCCCGCCTCCACCTGTAGAAGATCAGCAGAAAAGGCAGACCCGGTACCGAGAATATATAGAGAAAATAAGTCAGGCAAGAGCCGCCAAACGTTTACAGCGTGAGATGGACCAGCAAGCCCAATACCAGGAATATTTAGCGAAAGAAAATGAAAAGAAACAGTATATCCAGCGACAGAATGCGGAAAGAGCCGCTAATCGTTTACAAGATGAGAATGCGGGACATGTTCAGTACCAGGAATATTTAGCGACAGTAAAAAAGAGCTGGCAAGCGGAACAGGAACATCAAGCTCGTCAGCAAGCGCTTAAAGCGGAAAACAGACTTCATCAAAAACTCAAAAAAAGCCTTCCTCCGCCCAGGCCCCAACCATGAAGACTCCTCGTATTATTTTGGTTGAGCCCAGCGGTCCTTTAAATATCGGTTCTGTTGCGCGCGTGATGAAAAATTTTGGTTTTGAAGAACTGATCCTTGTGAACGCCAAAGCCTCAATTTCTGATCAAAACGCAAAAAACATGGCATCTCACGCAAACGATTTACTGGCGTCTTCGGTACTCTGCACTTCATTGCAAGAGGCTTTGGAAGGCTGTACCCGAGTCGTTGCCACAACAAGCCGGGTGCGAGATGCCTCTGTTGCTCTGGAATCTCCCAAACAGGTTATGTCCTGGTTATTAGAAACCCCGCAAACCGCCGCGTTGATTTTTGGTCCTGAAGACCGAGGCTTGAATAATGAGGAACTGGGATGGGCGCAACGATGGATGAGTATTCCGGCTTCAGCGCACTATCCCACATTAAATCTCGCTCAAACCGTTGCCATCTGTTGTTATGAGCTGTTTCAATCTCAACAAATGCCGACTTCTTCAGAAAATAATGAGGTTTTGCAAACGGAATGTTCTCCAGCCAATCCCAAGAATGAAGTGGACCTGACGGTACTGACGCAGCTATTGGAACATCTCTCCCAACTCCTGCAAGAGATAGGTTTTCTGCTGCCCCATACGGCAAAAGATCGGATTGGCAAGGTGAGACGTCTTCTTTTTCGCGCGTCTCCAACACTCAAAGAGTTTGCCTTGCTCAGAGCGATCCTTGCCCATATAGAATGGGCTCTTCACCATCCTGAAAAATGGAATTCCAAATGAACCCTCCCCTGGTTACTGGAGCGTTGGCACTTCTGCTGTGGAAGTTCTCGGCAGCGTGAGACAGGTGGTGAGTTTGTTGGTGAGGATGGTCCCGAGGTAACATGCGGAACGACACTCCGGTTCGGTTCCCACGTCTGTACAATATTTACCTGAGCATTGCTCATCGGTCAGTCCCTCTCCCTGACAGAGTGTTTGTAAGTTCGCGGGAAGCGCATCGACACACTGACCTTCTGATAAGGCAGGAGGATTGATCACACAAAGTAATTTTAAGTTGGTATCACTGATGAAATCAATAATAATTTCTTCAATCCCGACGCTTTGTTCCCCCGATTCATTTTTGATATAAATCATAAGCGACTTGGCACCTTCAGGAAGAGCTGTTCCCATCGGGAAGTCGTAAGTGAGATCTTCTCCTTTGGCGGCTAAAGAAACAATCGGCTCGTGTCCCGCCAACTTCGTCCCTTGGCCATTTCCCCAATAAAGAACGTACTGTGAAACTTGACTTTCATCCTTGGCTTTTTGTATCAAAAGTCCACCCCCAATTTTTCCTTGAAGATTGTCCCCATCAGAAAATGTGGCATCCCCTGCCGTTATTTCGGGTGTACTCCGATCATCAATCAGGATATTGAGTCCCGCAATCATGACCCCATTTGCATTTTGGGTATAAAGGAGAAAATGGGTGGCACCCTGTGGAAGTGCGATGCTTGTAAGCGTATAGCTGAGATCACTTCCCGTCGTGGGAAGGATAACAACCGGAGCTAAATCTTTGATTTTTCCACTAGTGGACTTTCCCCAATAGAGCACGTAACCGGTAACATCACTTTCATCCAGAGCTTTGGTGATTTTTACTTCTCCCGCAATGAATCCTTCCCGAGCATCCGTATCACTAAACTTAAGGTCTTTAGCAAGATGAATGGGCGGTAAGGCCAAATCGTTCCCCTTGACGTCACTGTTGCCCTCACTACTGGTATCGCTTGAAGAATCCGCGTCGCTGGCGCTGGCGGCACTGCTTTTGTTATCACTGGTTCCTGACGAATCAGAAGAGCTTGTGGGACTACATCCTAAAATAAAGATCAGGGTTGATAGCGATAAAATGACTGCTTTTTTCATTTCCAACTCCACTGTGTTTTTTAAACGAAAGGTTGACGAGAAACCCGTAGGAAACACCCTACGCGGATTGATGCTCTATTAACGTCCATGGAATTCTGGAGGACGTTTTTCAAAAAAGGCACTCAAGCCTTCAGAAAAATCTTCAGTCATTTGGCAAAACAGAAACTGATCGTTATCCATGTAACTGGAAACATGATCCAAGGCGTGGGTGATTGCGTTGACCGTCTGTTTTGTCATTCTGACACTCATCGGGGGCATATCCGCAATTTTTTTTGCGAACGTTTTTGCTGAGGACAAGACCTCTTGATGAGCGACAATCTGTTCGACTAATCCCCATTGCAAGGCTTTCTCCGCATTTATTTTTTCCGTCAGCATGACCATTTTCTTGGTTTTTGCGGGGCCGATTAAATGCACCAGCTTCGGCAGTGTTTGCCAACTCATATTCATGCCTAGCGCTAACTCAGGTAAACGGAGATAGCCCGTGTCTGACATGACTCGAAAATCACAAGAAACGGCCAGCGATAAACCCCCACCAACACAAAACTGATGAATCGCTGCAATGGTAACCTGCTCCATTTCGGTCCACGCCTTACACATCCTTGGTCCCATGGCGACCAGTTGGCGTCTTTGATCCAGGGGCGCTTGTATCGCGCTCTGAAGCTTGGGATCGTGAAAATCAATGCCACTGGAAAAGGCTTGTTCTGAGCCTGTAAGAATCACAACACTGAGTTCCTGTTGATCTCTAAAAGATAGGGCGGTCTCTGTTAATTCTTCAATCAAGTCTACGGACAACGCGTTCAAATGATCCTGACGATCAAATTGAACCATTGCAACCCGGCCTTCTTTTTGAACTTGAACCATTTTTGAGGTCATAATCAAATCTTGGTTAGAAATGGGTAACTTGCCGCCGAGAATATGAGGATTCACTGGGCGATTTGTTTGGGTTCACTCCTCTCATTGGATTCTCCCAATGCCTTCCCCCACAATAAATACTTGTCATGCTTGACGCAGAATATCAAACATTTATTTTGCGGGAATGACAAAAGCGTGTTCCCTCAATTTGAAAGGGACCCCATTCTCGTTTCTCAAACTTCGCGGCCTTCCAACTCAAAGCTGTGATAAGATATGGGCGATGCATGAGGTGAGTTTTTTGACATAGGGAATGTGTAGAAATTCGTTGGGGCCATGAGCATTACTGTGGGGACCCAATACTCCCGTAATTATAAAGTGAGCCCTTGGAAATTTTTTGCTGAGTATATTCATGAAAGGGATAGAACCGCCTTCGCCCATAGAAAGTGAAGGCTTTTCAAAATAGGCCAGGGATGTTTTTTCTATAAGCTGTTGTAATTCGGAAGTCAAAGGCGGAGCCTGCCAGCCCGCCGCCAGGTTGGGGAAATGAGCCGTAACTTTGGCTCCCTGAGGCGCTTTTTCTGAAAATACTTTTTCTAAATAGTGCTGGACCTCTTGTGGCGATAAAGTTGGGGGTATTCTCAAAGACAGTTTTAGGGTGGTATACGGTCTCAAAACATTTCCCCCATCATTACAAAAGGGCAGCCCTTCCTGTCCCGTGATGGATAGCGCGGAGCGCCAGGTTCGATTAAGGATCAATTCCACAATATCCGAATCCATGGGTTTCATGCCCGAAACAAGAGGAAACCGGAGATAAACTTGATCGTTTAAAACTTTTGCCACTTGTTTGGCTTGTTCCACTCTTTCCTGTGGAATTTTAACGTTTAAAAAATCGGGGAAAATGCGTCCTGTTTCTTTATTTTCAATGCGGGAAAGCAGGAGTTGGATGATTCTGAAAGAGGAAGGCACAATCCCGCTCGCGTCCCCGGAGTGAACGCCTTCGTCAAGGACGTCAACCCGCAGTGTTCCTCCAACAAGGCCTCTTAAGGAAGTGGTATTCCAAAATTGTTCAAAATTTCCAGCACCTGAATCCAGGCAAATGATCAAATCAGGAATTCCGATCAAGGCTTCAAAATGATCCATGTACGCCGGTAAATCGGGAGAGCCACTTTCTTCGGAAAATTCAATTAAAATAATAATGCTGGGATGCGCTAAATTTTGCTTTTGTATGGATTTGACGGCGCACACAGAAGCAAATAACGCATAACCATCATCCGCGCCTCCGCGTCCATAAAGTTTTCCGTCTTCCAGGGAAGGCAACCAGGGACCTCGTGAGGGCGACCATCCTTCCATTTCAGGTTGTTTATCCAGGTGGCCATACATCAAGACGGTTTCCTCAATAGTGCCAGGGATTTCCAACAATAACAAAGGTGTTCTGCCTTTGAGTTCTCCCACGTACAGTTTACTTGGGGAGGGCGCGTTAGCCTCAAGCCAGTTTTTGGCTAAATTGAAAGAATCACGCATGTGACCCTTCGCTTCCCAATCAGGATCGAAATGCGGAGATTTATTGGGAATTTTAATATATTCGATCAAGGCGGGAATGATTTTAGAGTCCCAAAATTCATCGACGAAGTTTTGATTACAGGTGATATCTATCATAGTATTCCATGCTGATGGGGTTGGATGCGGAACTCCTGCCTTATTCAAACCTTCGAAAAAAAATATTTATGCTCAAAGGTCCTCTCTTTCCTTTATTGTAACGAATGAACTAAATAATCAACGCAATTATTACTACTTTGAAAATCCGTGTATGGTCTTGGATGCCCCGGAAGGTCATTCACAGAATCCGCATATTTTTCATTGTGTCTCTGCACTTTAATTGCTAAATTACTTGTATAGGCGTATTTAATTTCCAACTTCAAGTCTAGAGAGTCGCTATGTCCTCTTCCAAAGATTATGTTTATTGTTCGGGTCCTCTGTTTTGTCCAGAAGAAATTGGAGGCATGACCGCCATTTCCAAGGTTCTTGAAGCCCAAGGCTTTGCCACGTTTCTTCCCCATCGGGATGGCCTTGAAAATTATGTGATGAAGTTTGTCAACTCGCCTTTAAATCTCAACCTGTTTCACTCAAGAGCGTTGATTGACCGTGCTATTTTCGCGCTGGATGTCTATCAAATCGTGGAACGTTGTCAATTCTTTGTTTTTAACATGAACGGGCGTGTTCCTGACGAAGGGGGCGTGGTTGAGGCCGCGATTGCGTATGCGGCGGGTAAACCCCTTGTTCTTTATAAAAATGACGCGCGTTCCGCCTTCAATGGCAGCGACAATTCGATGATTCTCGGGCTGGCCTACTCTCCCATTGTTTCCGATATTAACAAAATTCCTCAAGAGCTGCACAAGGTTTCCAAACAATTGGGAAAATTAGGGGACTCTCCCTATCAAGGTGAAAATATCCCGCCGACGATGAGAGAAACTATCAAATTTGGACGTCAAGTCTGGAAAATTTTGACCACGCTCAACCCCAAGCCTGAAAAACAGGCGGCCCTTTCTGAACTGGAACAAGCGATAACTGATCTATGCCTGAACCCTCCCTCTTCATGAAGATCCCAACCGCCCTCTTGAAGGCTGTAATGCTTGGAATCTGGGGGTTAGGCTTTACGGTCCTGGCCTGGGGACAGCAACCTTCGGAGTCTTCAAGTGATTTCTGTTTTTCCTGGTCTCCAAATTCAAAAATACAGATAAACCTCCACAATATTTCATTGGTGGAGGTCTGGGGCGCTGTGAAAATCTTTCGCCCACAACTCAGGCTTGCGGCGAATGAAGTCGAAATCAAACAGTTGCAAACTATCGCGAATGCTGCCGGATATTTGCCGACTCTGGATGTTTCCGCTCATTTTGAAAATCAAACCGTTGAAAGCAGCACAGAAGATCAAAATCTCTTGTTGTCGAGTGAATCGGACCCCTGGTCGACACGCTGGGTTGGAACCTTTCGCTGGAACCTTTATAACGGAGGCAAAGATCAAGCGTCTGTACAACGCTCACAGGTGGAATTAAAGGAGAGTCATTGGCGCTTCCAAACACAGACGATAGACGCTATTTGGGAAACCTCAAATACTTACGGTAATTTGCTGGTCCATTGGACGACCTTACAACAGTTGCAACAAGAGATCCCTCGCTTGCAAGGGCGTCTTCAACGGGTTATGGCCCTTTTAGAACGAGGTTCAGGTACTCGGCAAAAGGTCAATGACACGTTATATGATCTGGCGCAAAAACAAAAAGAGCTTCACGAAACCGAACTCTTAGTTATTGAAGCCTCGGATTCCTTAAGTGTTTTAATGGGGAAGCGTGTCGCGGATCAACAGGTTTTTCGCCCTGTCGATTCACACTTACCCCTCACAAGCACAAGACCAACGGTCACAAACGTGGAGGAGTTGTTAGTCCATCACCCCAGAATCCAGGTAGCTCAAGCTCAAAGTCAACAGGCTGCCATCGAAATAAAACAAAATCAGGCCCTCTTTTTACCCTCCGTTGATTTCCAGATTCAAGAAATATGGCAGGGCAGTGATCCGGACGCTTTAGAGCCTGCAATGGAATCAACTCGTTTTCAACGGCGTACTGTGGGCTTGGCCTTAAACCATAATTTATTCAGCGGCTATCGGGATCAGGCCAAATTAAAAATGACGCATTTGAATTGGCTTAAAAGTAAAGTTGAAGCAGAATACGTTCTGCAACAATTGAGACAAGAAACCAGAGCCGCGTTACAAGCCATGCGGACTCATGCTTCTACGCTTGAAATGCATAAAACCACGTACAGACAAGTCCTGCAAAATATAGATTTACAAAAAGCACTATTGAAAGCGGGTCAGGGAACCCGTGATCTTGTTGAGGAGGCTGAGAGTAAAGCCGATCAACTTCAGTTGTTAACGTATCGTTTGGAAATACAGCACAGACTCCATGGATGGCGGGTTCATAGCTTTTTAGGGGAAGATCACTTTGAAACGGATTTTGAAACTCAAATTCATGCCCACTCCCCCCATTCCAAAACGGATTGCCTCTTTGGAAAATTTTGAGTTAGTTCTTGCTTGGAAGTCTCTGTTCGATCCACTCCTTCATTCCTTTGCCCCTTTCGTAAATGGGTAAAAAGCCCATGGACGCCCTCAGGCTCTATCTTCCGTTTTTGAAAATGGATTTTCAGGTTCGATAGACAATATTGTATAGTAACCAATGGTGCTAGTGTTTGATAGGCTACCCGCTTAACCCGGAACATCTCGATGGTGGGATGATGAAAATCGCACTAAAGAATGATATTTTTATTTCGAAATACGAGTTCCAATTGTTGTTCCATAAAAATGGTAGCACCGCCCTACGTGGCGGCTCTCCCGTTTGCCGCCACGGAGGGCGGCGCTACGTGTGCCTGCAAGCGCACATGATCAGAGAGGTGCAAGTCCTCTCCAGGTATACACTCTCCGGCCTGTAATCGACTGTAACTGCGTCGCCGTGAGGCGGGGTGGAGAGCAACAGGAGATGAATGACAGTCCATAGGATAACGAACTCGATTCGGCCTGATGTAGTTGATGAGCCTGCGTAGAAATGGCGAAGTCTTGTCCTGCGGAAACGGGAGACCTGTTGAGCTGAAGGGTAGTGTATTAAAACGACAACAGGAGAACACGGGGTGGTTGGAGATGGAATGGTCATAACGGTCATGTTCGTGAAGCAGGGAGACCTGTTCGAGGGAGAGACTCGGGCAGGAGTCAGAGTTTTCATAGTACCGTAAATTCCCCATAGCCGACGCCATGGCGACGATATTGTTGCACCGTCGGGAAACCAGACGGAAAACGGAGAAAACAAACTCAGGTGGGAAGTGATGAAGGAAAATGGTTGTTAAACCACATCACCCAAGGCTTGTCGGCACATCATGCCCCCGATTTATTTCATCCGCTTCAGGCTCTTTCACAGGCCACCTTGCTGGCCTTGAAAGCCCAAAGTGTAGAAGCGGAAAAGCCGTATCAAAACGCTGTCCAACAGACTCAAACGCGGCGAGAGCAACAGGAAGCGTTCTTTCAAAACAGACCTCCTGGACGGGCGCCTGCTTTTGAAAAACGGATCGAGTCTGCCGTGAGCGCTGAGAAACTCGCCCAAGAAAAATCGCTTGAGGAAAAAGTCTGAACCATTGTTACAGACTTTGGCGTGGAGGGATGTGGACTGGCGGGAGTTGAGTCCTGAGCGACAAGAAGATTTTAAAAGTAAAGCCCTGGAATGCGCGCAACTCTTTCAAAGATCTTCCTCGGCGGTGGAAGGACGTAATGGACAATTGGCACTCAGGCATCACACCCTTCATCAATTTTCCACTCAACGTCTGGAAGTGTTGACCTGTTTACACAACTACTTTATCAAACGTCCGGATGGGACCACCGCCGCTCAACGTTTTTTCCTGCAAGAACCTCAGGATTTATTTCAATGGCTCTTGCGACGGAGGCCTCCCTTATCCAGACCGGCGGCTTCCAGAAAAAGGAGCAAAGGAGCAATACCCTGAAAGTCGCTTGATTGCTGGATTGGCGAAACGATGACTATAGCCGGCTGTAGAAATGTCCAAAGTCCAGTCAGTAATCAACTTCAATAAATTCAAGATTCAGTTCCTGGCCTGAAATCAGGATTGCGCCTTCATGACCTTGAGGGCACATCAGAAAACCATTTTCCGCACGGAATTGCAACTCACACTGAGGACACTCCCCCATCAATGGCATTGATTCCAGCTTGAGTTCAGCGCCTTCCGCAATGGTGTCTCTGGTAATCACATCAAACGCAAAAGTTATCGCCTCCAATAAAACGCCGGAGCGCTCTCCGATTTTAAGGCCAATGCCTGTAACTCGTGTGGCCTTCACTTTTTCTGCTTCTCGAAGAACCGTTTCCAGAACGCCGTTCATTATTGATAATTCATGCATAACTACTCTGAATGTTCAAATTCATTTTCTTCAGGACTTCCCAAAGTAAACCAGGATCTGCAGGTACCATCCACTGAAACCATACAAGGACCGTAGGGAGCCCCCGGATGGCAGACGTTTCTGTAAAGTTTACATTGAGTTGGAAGTATTTCTCCAAGCATTACACGGTGACATTGACAAGCAGGATGGTGGGCTCTTGGAGGATAAACCGGTTTGGTATTAAACTGTTTCTGCGCGTTGAGGTGATTGTATTTTTCTTTCAGCACAAAGGCTGTTCCGTCAATGCGATCAATGCCTCTCCAAATTCCTGGAACACGATCAAAAACGTCATTCATGATTTGCAACGCCTTGAGATTTCCTTGATCTTTGACGGCACGGGGATAAGCATTGACAATTCGGGCTTCTCTCTTTTGGATCAATCGAACCAATGCTAAAAGGCCAGCCAGGATATCCGCCGGTTCAAAGCCTGTTACGGCACAGGGAAGTTGATGCTCTGTAACCATGAAGTCATACGCGCTGAGTCCGGTAATTGTCGAGGCGTGTCCTGGCAGCATAAACCCCTGGATGGAATCATCATGAACCTCCATGAGTAATTCCATAACCGGGGGCAGGTAACGATTCGCGATGAGGAAATACAGATTTTCCGGAACGCCTCTTTGGATTAACGCGGCCACACCTGCCGCCGTTGTTTCAAAGCCCACCGAAAAAAATACATAGTTTTCAGTTGGATTTTTTTTTGCCAGTGCCACCGCGTCAAAAGGACTATAAATCAATTTGACTTGTCCCCCATTGCGCTTTGCGTCCGCAAGGGATTCCCTTGTTGAGGGAACACGCATCATATCCCCAAAGGTCAAAATGGTGATTTGCGGTTGATAAGCCAACGTTATCGCCTGATCGATGTCTTCTACAGGACAGACACAGACGGGGCAACCCGGTCCGGGAACAATATGCAGATTGGGGGGTAAAAGTTGACGAATTCCATACCGTACAATTTCATGCTCATGCGTTCCACAAACATGCATCACCTTGATTTCCCCAATGGCGGAGCAGAGTTCGGCAATCTCAGAACTTAATCGGGAGACAAGCGTTTTAGCTTTAAATACTTCAAAATGAGGAGACATAAGCGTTTCTGTGACTGTTGTGAGTTTTAGTTAAGCTGTACCGTTTTTTTGTAGCGAATGCAATCGTTGCTTTGTTAAAATTGTATGGCGTTATGCATAAAAATTTGATTCATAGAGAGTGGACGGCAATTTAAGGCCTTGATCGTTTGTCATTTCGAATTTTTTTCATGCAGAGCCTTTTATGAATTGGATAAAAATTTTTCAACGCATGACGCATCACCCTTGGTGGGTCATATCCATAATGCTTTTAGTTACCATTTTTTTTGCAAATCAATCCCGCCAGCATTTGGTGGACGCCAATCATGAATTAATCATCAATACCTCTCTGGATAACTACATCAACAGAAGCTCTGGGGCCTATCAATTTTTTAGAACCATTCGTAAAATGTTTGGAAACGAAGATGTGGTGGTGGTTGCCCTTCAACCTTTGGCAGAACAAAAATTTGATGTTTCGTTTTTTTTGTTGATAGATCACCTCACCAAGGAATTTCTGACTCATTTTCCTGGAGTTTCCGGTGTGGTCAGTTTAACCAACACTCCACAATTTACGGGCAATTGCGCAGGCAAGTCTTTTTTTCACCAGACGACTTTTGGCTCCTACTGTGAATCCATTTTAGAAAAATACGAACATGATCTGCAATGCCTCGAAAATCCCCCCCCTTCGGCTTCTAAACCTTCTTCAACTGAGGAATCAGCCCTTTTTGAGGATAACAATTCGGGGACGTACAAAGAGGATGAAGCTTCCTTGAATTTCAACGAAGCTCCTGATTTTAACGAACAATTTGAAGTCAAGGTAGTTCCCTCTCAAAAGAGGGAAGAAAAGGAAGAATTTCTCTGTAGTCCTGATGTTTATGAAAAAACTCAAGAACAACTCCTGAAAGAAACAGAACTCAAAGTGGCTGAAATTTTTACCCGTTTACAAGAGCAGACATTGATCCACAGGGATTTGATCTCCGAAGATTTCAAGACAGCGGGATTTATCATTCAGTTCAAAAACAATGTTTCTGCTGTTTCAGCAAAATTTCAAGAACCCTTTTCCAAACTTATTAAAAGTATCAGTGATCAGGGCTATCGAGTTGCCTTTGCGGGGCAGGCTCGGCAGCAATACGAGGCCTCAGTCGTGTTAAGAAATGATGTCCGTGTCATTCTGCCGTTGAGTGTCCTGTTAATGATCTTCACGCTGGTCCTTGCCTTTCAGTCCGTCCGCGGAGTCTTGATTCCTTTGCTGGTGGTGGTGATAGGGGGTATTTGGACCGCTGGAATTTTTTCATTGGCAGGGGAGACACTAAATCCGGTGACCATGGTCCTGCCCCCTTTACTGATTTGTGTCGGCAGCGCTTATATCATTTTTCTGATGCACCAGTTTTATCAAGAACTCCACCCTGACAAAAATTTACAGCAAGTGATTGATGATATGCTCGAACATTGTATGCTTCCTCTCACGGTAACCGCTTTAACCACCATTGTGGGCTTTGCCGCGTTAATCGTCAGTCCGATTCCTGCCATTCAAAGTATGGGGATTTACGCCTGTGTGGGCGTAGCGGCAATCATCTTCCTTTCGCTGGCTTTTGTTCCCAGTGTGTTAACCGTACTCAAACTGCCTGATTCCAGTAAAAAGCTCAATAAAGTTTCACTCTTGGATCGAATCTTAAACAAACTTTCAAGGTTAGTGGGAAGTCATCCTAAACATTTTATCGTTACCTGGATCATCATCGGCATAATTTCGGTCATTGGGCTTTTTCAAGTGGGAGTTAACAGCGAAGCAACCGCATTTAAAGAAGAAGCTCTCATCATGCAGGACTTGCGAATGATTGAAAATCAACTTGCGGGAACCGATAGCCTCCGAGTGGTAATGAGTCATCCTGGGGACATATCCGTTTTACAATCCGCAAAAACCATGTTGGCCTTAAATCAATTAACTCAGCTCTTAACGCAAAAGAATATCGAAAGTGAGATCAAACAAATTAAAGGAATACGCATTGACAAAGTTTACAGTGTGATTGAGTACATGAAAATCCGGTACCCTGGACTGCATAACCTTAGTGACAAAGAGGTAAATTATTTTTTAGAAAAATTACAGGAATATAACGGACCGGCGTTTCTAAGCAAGGATCATAAATATTTTCAATTCACCATTCGTATGAAATCGAGTGGTTCTACGTCATTCCTGGAGTTGCGTCAATGGTTGGAGGCTTACTTCCAAAAAAATCTGCCTGAATTAAAAGTTCAATTCACGGGAACTGGAGTCTTGGCGAGTGAGTCTGCGGATAATATTGCAAAAAGTCAGATCCAAAGTGTGATTTTGGCCTTGGTCATCATCTTTGTCATCCTGTCCATTCTCTTTTTATCACCTAAAATGGGCCTTATTGCGCTGTACCCAAACGTCGTCAGCATTGCTGTGTTTTTTGGTGTGCTGGGCTGGCTTTCGATTCCAATAGGTATTACCATCTCAGTCATTGCCGCGATCGCGCTAGGAATTGGAGTGGATGATACAATTCATTTCCTGGCTCATTATAATGAAAATGTAAAAACACTTCGCAATGAACGTGCGGCATCAGAACTTACGGTGCGACAGGTCGGCAGACCCGCCGCCTTTACGACCAGTGCCTTAAGCGTGGGGTTTATCGTTTTTGTGATTTCCGATATGGAATCTCAAATCCTTTTTGGGGCATTACTGGCTTTCACCATGGTTGTTTGTTGGATTGCTGATTTCAATTTTTTACCGTCCATCATGGTCAAAACAAAACTCATTACCGCATGGGACTACGCGGAACTGAATTATACGCCAGAGATGTTGAGTAAAATCTCACTTTTTAAGGAAATGACGCTAAGAGAGACCAAACTTGCAACTTTAATGGGCTATCCTGTCCATCTAAAAGAAGGCGAAATCTTGTTTCGGGAAGGAGAAGTAGGCAAAGAGCTTTATGTCATTATCGAAGGCGGCATAGATGTTTATTGGGATGCGGAACAACATGAGGAAGAGACACTTTTGGTCTCTTTACCTCAAGGCGCGGCCTTTGGGGAGATGGGTTTATTCCGCCAAGCCAAACGTGCGGCCTCAACCCGAGCCTCTAAAAACACAAAGCTTCTGGCCTTAACAGATACCGTCTTATCAAACGTACAACAACGTTACCCTTTAGTGGCAACCAAACTTTTTCTCCAATTAGCGGCCAATCTGTATGAGTCCATTCATAAGATAGATAAAAAACTGGTTGATTATGTTCAACAAAGCTCATCCATTGAAGAGTTTCTCAACAAGGTCAATCCTTCCGAAGAAGAATTGAAAGCCATGGTGGACGAAATCATCGCCGATGGAGTTATCACCGCCGGAGACCGTAAGGCGCTTGAGCGGGAAATTTACGCGGATAATGTTGTGACTGAATTCGAACAAGCCCAACTGGACCGTCTAAGCCGTCTAATTCAAACCGGGAAAGTGATTGAAGAAGAACCTTTAATGGTTAATATGTTTCATAAGATCAGCCCCAGTCATCTCAAATGGCTGAGAAGACGGTTTAAAACGGTTCATGTTCCTAAAAATAAAAATATTACCGAAGCTCCTGAATTCCATAATGGAATGATCATTGTGCTTAAGGGAAAACTCAGTGTGGCCCATGAACAAAAGGGGGAAATCATTCCTTTGAGAACCGTTTTCAGCGGAGAAGTTTTTGGAGAAGAAGCCCTACTTTTTAACGAGGTTGAACCAACTCACCAAATCATCGCCCTTGAGGACGCGGAATTGCTCGTTCTAAACAAACGCCTGTTTGATATTTTGATCCATCTTAAGAAAAAACTTTTTGCTCAACTTACCTTCAATTTAGTAAGTATGCTCTCAGACCGGTTGCAGGAAGTGACCTCAAAATTGCACGAATAATAATGCCGTAGGCCTCAGAATCTAAATATCCCACGGGCTATCCACTTAACCCGGGACACCTTGATGGTAGGCCGGAACTACGTGTCCGGCAACCTCAACGCTCAGAAAAGCGGGGCATGTAATCCCCGCCTACCAATGTCCCGCTTTTGTAAGAAAGTGGTAGAAGGGGACTACGTGCCCCTCACTTTGCCGGGCATGTAATCCCGGCCTACCAATTACTTTCAGGCTTCGTTGTGAGACTTGTCTCATGGGGGTTAAAGGGGTAGCCCACAGAGTCAATCGTGCGTACTTGCAAAACGTCAAGTCATTGTCTTCATGGATTTGCCCCCCTCCGGTGGCAGCGTTGTGCATATTTATATTGAATTCGAAGCTGAGAATGATTATATCTTTCATAGTTGAGTGTTCCACTTTCCTCTCATTTCCATTTTGTTTTAACTCATTCCAGGTTAAATCTTAGCTGGATTCTAATAATCATCTCCGTGTTGTATAAATGAAAAATAATACAATCCTTCACATCATGGGCATGTTGTTAATCTGTTTTGCGGTCGTTCTTCTTTTTCCGATCATTTGCGCGCTTATTTATGATGAAGGGGATGCCGCGGCCTTAATCATCACTTCTGCTGTGGCTGCGTTGATCGGACTCCCCCTGTGGCGAGGGTTCAGTGATGAAAAGAGCATAGGCGTTAAAGATGGATATATTATCATTACCTTAGGATGGGTGGTTATTTCCTCATTTTCGGCATTGCCCTTCATGATACATGGTTCGATTCCTTCCTTTACCGATGCTTTTTTTGAGGTGATGTCAGGATATACCACGACAGGAGCCACGATTTTGAAGAATATTGAGCTGATGCCTCATGGCTTATTGCTATGGCGTAGCATGACGCATTTTATAGGAGGCATGGGAATTGTGATCATTACCTTGTCCTTCATTCCTTTATTGGGAACCGGGAACCTGCAGCTTTACCGGGCAGAAGGGGATCCGGGGCAAGGCGTGGGAAGTCAAAAAATCGCTCCCCGGATTAAAGATACGCTTTATTGGTTGTGGATCATTTATATAGGCCTCAACGCTGCGGAAGTCATCCTTCTGGGTCTAGGCGGAATGTCTCTTTTTGATGCTTTGTGCCATGCGTTTGGAACACTTGCCACAGGGGGCTATTCCACCAAAAATGCCAGCCTTGCCTATTATAAAAGCGCCTACTTTGATGGCGTGGTGACCGTTTTCATGTTCTTGGGAGGTCTCAATTTTTTGCTGTATTACTACATGATGACAAGGAAATGGAATTCTTTATGGAAAAATACAGAATTTAGATTTTATTTGGGCATCACCTTATTTATTTGTTTCATGGTCGCATTCATTCTTTGGAACCAAAACTATTACAGTTCATTTACCGAGGCCTTCCGCTTTGGCGCCTTTCAAGTTGTTTCCATTTTGACCACCACGGGATTTATTACAGATAATTATGAACTTTGGCCCCAATCAGCACAAATGCTCATTCTCTTATCTATGTTTATTGGTGCCTGTAATGGATCCACGACCAGCGGCATTCGAATTATTCAATGGGTTATTGTCGGCAAGTTCATTCTGTCCAGTGGTCTGCGTCTCCTTCAACCATTAAAAATTGTTCCCATTCGGATCAATGGGGAAAAATTGGATGCCGCCTATCAAAATAACGCTCTGGGTTTTTTCGCTGTGAACATTATTGTGGTTCTTCTTGGCGGTTGCCTCATGACGTTGGTTAGCAACCTGAATGTTTTCAGTGCGCTGACCGCGGTTATGGCAACCTTATGGAATATTGGTCCGGGCTTTGGAGCTGTCGGGGCTATTGAAAACTATGCCCTTATTTCGGATCTAGGAAAGTGGGTTTTGTCGTTCTGCATGCTCATTGGACGCCTCGATATCTTTACGGTAATGGTGCTTTTTTATCCTTCTTTTTGGAAGAAATAAGGTGAAAGGCTAACTAAAAAATTTCTGTTGTAAATTTTCAGGGGCGTCAGTTCACCCAACTGCGCGCCTCAGTAAGGACACCAAATGAAATTACTATCCTTTGTGACAATAAGCCTGATTTTTTTTGTCAGTGTCACCGTGCTCAGTTCTTGTGACTCAAGTCTCGCGGTGAAAATAGACAGTCCCCAGCCCAAAGGTGAGGAGGTGCTCCTTACCATCTACCGACCTTATGGGTTTTGTTGGCGCTTGAGACATCCCTATTTGTATCTTAATGGAATCCAGATCATGCAATTGCAAAATAATGGCTACATCCAGCTTCTGTTGAAACCGGGGAAGCATCATATTGAATTGAAAGGTACGTGGGAGATGCAGGTAGCCTCGGTGGAGCAAACGGTCCAAGCAGGAAAAGAATATTACTATAAATATGACGTGGGGTGTTTTTTAGGACTGTTTCCGGTTGGATTTATTGAACTCTATGAAGTCCCCCAAAAGGTGGCCGTTTCTGAAATCGAGGGGATGACCTACCAACCTTCGAAGGTGCCTCCCATCGAACCAAAGAAAACTGACGAATATTTGGAGGGTGAGGCTACTTATTAGTTCACGTTACGTGTACACTCTGCCCCTGTAGGATCAGAGACACAAATTTCACAAATAAGCGGCCTATTCTTGTACGTTCTGGCATGAAAACGGTTTGGAATCTCAAAATCATTCAGCAAGATTTTTTTCCATTTCGTCCTGACAGGCTCTTCTGAGAGAATCAATTCTTTCTAATAAAGTCGAACTTTCTCTTGTAGAGAAGGATTCCGGGTGTCCTAACAGACTTGCGCGGCATTTGACTAAATCAAAATAGGCTTTGGCGTATTGGCCACGATGTTTAAGTTGACGTGCTCGATCCGCTCTTTCCAGAAGAGAGGCTCGCAGAGCTAATATTTGTTTCCTTGAAGGTCCTAACTCCATGGATCCCTGAATGGCTTCCATGATTTTTTCCTGAATTGAATCTATAGTTTGTACTTCCATGTGTTCCTCTATACTTAGTAATGGCACATAAATAACCTACCCCTTTGCTCCAGCCCTTCACTTTAGCTGAACTTCATGACAGAGCCGGCATCTCGCCTGAAGGCAGCGATACGCGGTTTCAACCAAATCTTTCGAGCAACGCCTCAAAGGGGGATGTCCTTTAATTCTCATTCCTTATTGCATCCTCGCGATTTCATCAATATCAATTGAGTTGACTATTGATTCCAACCCTACTAGGTCGTATGCCTCGCGCTTAAGCTCATAACTGCGACATTTGGATAAACGTGCTAATGTTTTTTCTAATTGGCGCTGATCGTGCTCACTCCACTCAGTTTCTTCCTGATTTTTCATAGCTTCCTTAGAGACTTAAGTTGTAGCCGACAACCTCCATGGTTGTAGCGTGACTACCAACCGTGAATGCAGCTTTTATACCAAAAAAAACGAGATTTCTGAAACTGGATCGTATGGATTTCAGCGGAACGAATATTCAGGGGGTTTCGTTCAAGAACGCTTCACTGCGTCAAGCGAAATTTGATCGTGCGTTATGTCAGCAAACCAACTTTTCCAATGCGGATTTGACGGAGGCCTCCTTTGTCGCAGCCGCTTGTCCTCATGCGAATTTTAGACATTCCCTGCTCTATAAAGTCCATTTTTCACAGACACACCTGCTCCATGCCGATTTTTCTCAAGCCCGTGTTAAACCCTAAACTTTCGATAAAAATTTTCCTCCGACATCAAGCTTAAGAAATAAAGCTCTTGATTTTTCACTTACTTATGTAATTTGTATGACAGGTGGTTAAGAAAAATGACTAAAGGCGTTACCTGAATTTTCACATTTAAGGCCACTCCGGAACTTTTCCCGGCATAGAAAACGATCTTGATTCGATGAATAGGCGATCCGAATGCATGAAGGGGGTCAATCACAGACAAAGACTGACAAAGCGAAATTTTAGAAAACGTCAATTATAATAAAAACCTGTAAATTCAAAAGGGATGCAATGAAATTGGGCTTAATGGATGAAATGAAATCCAATCTGGATTTGGCGGAAAAAGAGTTAGATGAAGGAGAAAAATTAGAAATTGAAGAAGCGACAGATATCATTAAACGTCACCAGCGAGAATGGCAATCCCTGCGAGATGACATTGTGCCTCGTAAAAAAGCATTAAGTGAAGAGGTCCAGAAAATCCACCAAATGCTGGAGTTAAAGAAAGAAGAACTTCATCAGCTTAAAATTGAATATGAAAAACGTAAAACACAGTTGGAAGAAAAGCACATCCACGAACTGAAAAAAATGGAAGCCAAGCAGCAAGCAACCCGTCAACAGGAAGATGATAAGATGGGGCAGACGTTGGATCAGATTCTGGAAGACTTGGAAAATTCACGTGAAAAACGAGGCGTAGCTCAGGAATTACACACGAAGCGTGAGGAAATGGAGAGAAAACTCCAGGAAGAAATGGAAAAACTTCGACAGCAAAAACTTGCGGAAATGGAGGTACAGATCCAACAAGAAGAAGAGCGTTTGCGCAAGGTTTCCAATGTCAAAATCGATAATAGTGATTTATTAACAGACCCCTCTTTGCAAACTCAAAATGTTGAGGAAGTTCTTGAGGAAAATCAATCTGAAGAGCCACAGGTTCAGACGTATGTGTCTGCCAAACCTCATCCGGAGCCTGTGGTGAAGCAATCCCCCACGTTGCTTGAAGAAGTCTTAGAACCTGAATATGAGGAAGAGGAAGAGGAAGAGGAAGAGGAGAATGATGGAGAACTGAATTGTAGTTGGGACGGCTCAATTTTCAGCCTTCATATTGAAAAACCAGCGCTGGATGCAGGCTCGTACAGTATTGTTGAAACATTGAAGGACTTTTTCAGTGAAAATGAAGTTAAGGAGTTCCACGTCGATTTGGCTTTAGTGGAAACACTGAACAGTCAGGTGATTGAGCTGGTTCTCAAACTGGTCAGCACTTTCAGAACAACGACTACCGTAAAATTGGAAAACGCACGTGAGAATTTCCTCGCGACATTCCAAATGTTGGGTCTGGACAAAAACGTTCCCATCCAAACCATTCCCGGAGTGAATAAAAACTTAAAGGCGGATGCAAATCTTGATGAGGGGTGGGATCTATAAATGAGTGGGGACTTCCTTATTTTGATTGAAAAATCTTCTTCAGTTCTTCTTCAATTGAAGCCAGGGTAACCGCCTCGTCATCAACGAAATGGGGGTGTGCGTTTTGCCGTACCGCATTTGATTTGGGAGGCGTACTCGCTGGAACCTCCCTGGTGACTTCATCAGGGACTCCACTTGATTCGACAGGTGGCTGAAGTTCTTCATCAACTTCGTCTACACCTAGCCGGTCAAGAGCTTGGTCCATACTGGGAACATTTTCGCAGAGCTTGCCTATCCCAACCATGTTGATCACTTTTGATAGCATGCTGCTCACCCCTGTCATCAAAAAAGGGGTTTGAGGGGAGCCAAATTCGCGAATTAGCAAAAAGATAAAACCAATGGTCATGCTGGGCATAAAAGAAACCCGCTCAAAATCAAAAATATAACCACGTACTGGATTAGCATCGAAAAGTTCGCGAAGTTTACTAATGAAAACAGCAGTATCTACCGCGACAGTCTCATCATGGAGGTGAAAAACACAAACCTCTCTTTCAATCTCACAACTTATTTCATTTAGCATGCTTTTATTATCCAAAATTATTTGCGTAAAAAACGAAGGTTAACGTTTAATGCTTTCAATAGCGTATTTGCCCAATGTGCTCTTTAAATTTAAATATTCAAGCTTTGAATTGTATCTTTCTGACCGAATAAATTAAAAGGTAATTTTTTACTCTAATAGATTGTGACCGAAGATTTTACCGAAAAACTAATTTTTATTCAAGGACTTCCCGCATTGTCAAAGCCAAAAGTCTTCATTTAACAAAAAACATACATCCTGTGACGCATAATCTTGAATTGACGACGAATAATCGTTATAGTGTGCGTCTGTTTATCCTGATCCTCATAGCTTCTTTATTAACCCCCTCTTTATTTTTAGGAAGAAATATGCCGCAAGAAGGGATGTTTTCGCTGACGCCAGAAGAACAAATGATTGTTGATGAAGAAGTACGAACCTTCGCTTTAGTCAAACAAGGTTTAATTCTCGAAACGATCCCCTCGGAGAATGGAAGCACATATCGTGATGTGATGGAACTTCGAGACGCCATCAGTGAGGCCCGTTCAGAAGATCTGCCTTCGCTTATTGCTCATATGGAACGCTTAGTGATACTTTCCCAACAACAAGAACTCTTTAATAATCAAGGAACTATTGATCTTAATGCCCCCTATTTTGCCCATATTCGTCTTCAGGAAGGCACACGTACCAGAGATTTGCTCATTGGAGAGCACAAGTGTTTGTCTCAACATGTACCGTGTCCTATTATTGATTGGAAAAATGCGCCGATAAGCTGCATTTATTACCGTTATCAGGAAGGCGATGAATATGTCGAGGATTTTGGAAATAAAGAGGTTGAAGGGACCTTGCTGGTAAGACGAACCCTTTCCTTTTATGACGGGGAACTACGTCGGATCGAGGCCGCCTCAAAAACTTTTACCCTTAGTGCTCAGGGGTGGCACCGTTTAAATACGCTCAAGCCAAAGCTTCAAGGCGGCAGTGGCACTGCGGTATGTCCGGGACGTCCCAATTCGAGTATCACGAACACACACCTTCCGTTTTATAAAAAACTGGATCGTCACCTTCCTCAGATCACGGCACTGATCGACAAATCTCAATTTGAAATAATAACGCAACCCTCCTCAGGGGTTATTTTAATACAAGGGGGCGCCGGTTCCGGAAAGACCACCGTGGCCTTGCACCGTTTGGCTTATCTGGTGGCCAAGCAACCTCAATACTTTCAGACCAATATGGTGACTTGTATTGTGTTCAACAAAGCGCTGGCGAACTATATCTCAAAATTTTTGCCTTCTTTAGGGATTCATGCGGTCAATACCTGGAGGTATCAGGAGTGGGCCTCTTCTTTGAGGCAACGCTACTTTCCCGCCTTACCTAAAGTTTACACGGAACAGACGCCAGTGAGTGTCATCTTATTCAAAAAACATCCTGGTATTTTCAGATGGTTTAAGACACAAATTGAACAAGCGGAAACACGCTTCCGTCAAGCGGTCCAAAACACCCTGACCGGTTTTCCTGAAGAGCGGCTCGTTCTTCAAGTTTGGGAAAGTTTAAACCAACTTCCCTTTGTCTGCCGAATGATTCGTTTCCGTCAATGGTGTCTCGGCGAGGAAGCGGTGGATTCCCTTCCACCTTGTCACAATTTTGGAGTACAGCAACGCGTGGAAAAACAAATAGAGCTGTTGTTTCCAAGACTCATCGCGCATCCTAATAGTCTGGCCTTACGAATATGGGAGGAAAGTTTTCTTCGTCAATCGGGCCTGGAAAATGCGGCGCAGCAGTGGATGCCTGAGCTTTTCAGCAAAGGTCAAATTGAGGAAATATGGCTGTGGTCTGTCCGGCATTATCGCAAACGACAAGCCGCGGAAATCACGGAAATCGAAGATCTGGATATCCCTCCAGAAACCTATGAGGATGAAGAGCCTCCCATTTTAGATGAAGAAGATGACACCTTATTGCTGCTGCTTTATCATTTAATGCTGGGACCCTTCAGAGGAAAGAAACAAAAACAGATCATTTATCGACACTTGCTGGTTGATGAAGTTCAGGATTTCAGTCCTCTCGAGCTCCAGCTTCTGATTGAAATGACACCTCAGAATCAGAGGAGTATTACGCTTGCCGGGGATTTGGATCAACGCATTATGATCGGCACCAAGTACGAAACCTGGAATAAGGCGTTTCAATATTTAAACTTGAATATCACCCAGTTGGAACCGCTCAAAATCGGCTATCGTTCCACCTTTGAAATCATGGAACTGGCAAAAACCATTATGGGTCCACTCAGTGTGAATGTACAGTGGCAGGCAACCCGACAGGGGGCTCCTGTGCAAGCTTTTGGGTTTCAAACCAAAGGCCAAATGGTCGCGACCCTGGCCAACACCTTGAGAAGTCTGGTCCTCCGTGAACCTCACGCCACGGTTGCCGTATTGACCCGCTATCCTTCTCAAGCCAGTGATGTTTATGACGGGCTCATACGCTCTGATATTCCACAACTGCGTCGAATTTCAGACCAGGAGTTTCCCTTCACACCCGGCATTGATATCACTGATATTTCCCAAGCTAAAGGCTTGGAGTTTGATTATGTAGTACTTGTTGATGTAGATCGAAGGACCTTTGGTGAAGACGAAGATTCCCGTCACTTCCTTTATGTGGGGGTTACTCGTGCCGCACATCAGTTATGGATTATGTATACCGACCAACCCTCACCACTATTACCAACTGAGTATCGCTGAACGAGTCCCTAGTTCCTGATAAAAGCAAAAAATACGAATTAATGTTGGTGTTTGTTGGTCCGTTCTGTTATTGAAAATTAAAAGTTTAATTTTTCATTATAAAGTCGCATCATGAGTAAATTACGAGTACAGATTGTCAAAGCCAATAAGGTCAGAGAACCTTTTATGCGGGGGATTCTCACCCATTCCTTAGTCCAACGGGGGGTGCCCTTCAAGAAGGCTTACAAAATTGCGGCAGAGGTAAAATCAAGAATTGCGAAACGGGAAGAAATCTTCACGACAGAGCTTAAATTCATCATTGACGATGAAGTTAAAAAGCGTTGTGGTGAGAAAGCGCTGGAGGAATTCCAAACGTCAACAACCGTGGGACATTTACCGACGATTCAGGTCATTTCTGAAAACAGCTCACCTGCCCCTTTTTCTAAAGGGCTCTTAGCAAAATCCATCACAGCCTCGGGGATTATTCCCAGTCGAGCGCATCAAATGGCGCAAGAAGTTGAAACGGAACTTATTGCGGAAGGAATCACCAAAATTACCAGGGTCAAGCTTCATGAACGGACCTATGCCAAAATTGTGGCTGAGGAGGGAAAAGAGACGGGACAATCGTATGAAATTTCACGCTCCATTTTACGTTTGGACCGTCCTGTTATTATCTATCTTGGCGGTGCCGGAGGAACAGGAAAATCTTCCTTGGCAACAGAGTTAGCCTCAAGGCTGGGAATTTTAAAGGTAACAGGTACCGATATGATTCGTCAGGTGATGCGGACTATCCTTTCAAAAGAAATCCTGCCTTCCCTTCATAGCTCTTCCTTCGAGGTGGGAAATTTAGAGTCTTATAGTTCGATAAATCGGGAAAAAGAAAGAGTGTTGATGGGGTTCAGTTATCAGTCCTCCAAGGTTTGTATCGGTGTGAAGGCGGTAGTCGAAAGGGCCATCATTGAAAATATGAGTGTGATTATAGAAGGTGTCCATTTAATCCCCTCCATGATTCAGTTTCCTCAACTGAAGGACTTCGCCTATCATATCCCGATCATGCTGGCCTTAAAAGATGAAAAAAGTCACAAAGGTCGCTTCATTCCACGAGGTTTACACGCAAAAATGCGACAACCTGATCGTTATCGTGATGAGTTTGAGAATATCCGTTTAATTCATGACTATATTATTGCTCAAAGCCACCAGTATGACATCGATGTGGTGGAAAATACAGATTTTGATAATTCGATTCATGAGTTAGTGCATATTGTCATCTCAAGTCTTCAGCACCAGGTTTCAGAAACGAAGGATCCGACGGAAGTGAAAAAGGAAATGACGAAGGAAGTGGTAAAAGAGGTGGTAAAGGAAGTGGATGAAAAGCAAAAAGATCTTAAAAAAGATTCCAAGTCAAAAAAATAGAAAACCTTTCAGATCGTAGATATTCAATGTCAGCACTATCCAAAACTCCTAAATTACTCGTCATAATTGACGGAATGGGAGATCGTCCGCTGGATGTTCTTGATGAACGAACCCCCTTACAATGGGCGTATACACCAACGATGGATTATCTTGCCCGTAATGGTCGATGTGGACATGCGGACCCTATATCTCGTGGGAAGGTGCCAACTACAGCTTCAGGGACCCTGGCTATTTTGGGCTATGACTCTTCAAAATACAAGATCCGGCGCGGTGTTGTCGAAGCTTTTGGTGTTGAACTCTTAATGTCAGGAGGCGATGTCGCCTGGAGAGGAAATTGGGCGAGTTTGGATGAGGACCATAATGTCCTTGACCGCCGGGCAGGAAGAATACGGAAAGGCACCGATTTATTAGCAAAAAGTTTGAACGAGATCGTGATCAATGCGGATTATCAATTTCAAGTCGGCATTGGAACGGAACATCGTTTTGCTCTGGTTCTTCGGGGAAAAGGACTTTCGGACCAGATCAGAGGCAGCGACCCTTTAGAGCGAAACGCGCACGGAAAGCGAATCACACCTTATCCCCTGGATGAAAACAACCTTTGCGCAAAAAAGACAGCGGAACTGCTGGATCAGTTTGAGAGGAAAGCGATGGAGGTTTTAAAACAGCATCCTGTCAATCTGGAACGCAGCGCACAAGGACGAATTCCCGTAAACGCAATTTTAACACGCGAACCTGGAATGCTGGCCGATATCCCGCCACTGAGCTTTCGAAACACTCCAATTCATGCGATCTGTATCACCGGAGATAAAACGATTGCGGGGGTTTGTAAAATGACAAATATTGATGTTCGGACAACACCTGGAATGACAGCAAATCTTGATACAGATCTAAACGAAAAATTTGCCTGCGCCAGAAAAAGCATGCCCCATTATGAACTGGTTATTGTTCACATCAAAGGCTGCGATATTGCCGCTCATAACAGGCAGGGAAAGGTTAAAAGTGAGTTCCTTGAGAAGATTGACCAAGCCTTAGCCCGGTTTATGGCTTCCTGGACAGCACCGATCCGGATTATCTTGACGGCGGACCACGCGACCTGCAGTAAGGAAGGATATCACACGGAAGACCCCGTACCTGCTCTCCTTTATGGTTCGTCCCTACCTGCGGACAAGGTGCAGTTTTTTGATGAAATCAGTGTGGGACAAGGTGCTTTGGGGCGGTTTAATATGCAGCATCTTATGAATCACCTGTTTGCGTGAGCAGGTTTTTCCGAAATTAGAATAAAGGAACCTTCCCGCGAAACAGCGGGAATTTATTAATTTTTAGAAAGTAGAACTCCCATGATTTCAATTCCAGGGTATCATATTAAAGAACAGCTTTATGAAGGAGAAAGTTCGCTGATTCTTAGAGGCGTTTCTGACAGTGATCAGAAACCTGTAATCTTGAAGTTATTAAAAAAAGAATATCCCAGTCCTGAAGATTTGGCAAAATTTCGCAGGGAATACGACATTCTTAAAAAAATATCGTCAACAGGTGTTGTCAGAGCACACTCTTTAGAAAACTATAAGAATACTATTCTGATTATTTTGGAGGATTTGGGAGGCCAGTCTTTAAGTTACTTCTATCAAGGCAAAACGGTTGATATTTCAGCATTCTTGCGAGTGGGAATTCAACTGGCATCCATCCTGGAGACGATTCACCACCAGCGTGTGATCCACAAAGATATCAACCCCGCAAACATTCTTTATTTCCCCCAAACAGGCGATGTGAAACTCATCGACTTTGGAATTTCTACAGAGCTTTCTTTTGAAATTCAGGCCATTCTCCATCCCAACGTTTTAGAAGGGACCCTTGCCTATATTTCGCCAGAGCAAACAGGAAGGATGAATTGTGCGATTGACTATCGAACGGATCTTTATTCACTAGGAATCACCTTTTATGAAATACTGACCGGGCAATTGCCTTTTGAGGCAGATGATGCCATTGGATGGGTTCACTGCCATATTGCCAAATCACCGGAACCGCCGCATCAAAAAAATGCTCATATTCCCAAAGTGTTGTCGAATATCATTTTAAAGCTGATGGCCAAAAGCCCTGAAGACCGTTATCGAAGCGCTCAAGGCTTGAAAGCGGATTTCCAACGGTGCCTGGATCAGTTGATAAAAGACGGCAACTTAACGGAGTTTCCGTTAGCGCAGAAAGATCTGCTGGAGAAGTTCCAACTGCCTCAGAAACTTTATGGCCGCGAAAGAGAAGTCCATCAGATGCTTCAAAGTTTTGACCGGATGCTTGAACGGGGAACGCAGATGATGATGGTTTCCGGCTATCCCGGCACAGGGAAAACCACCTTAATTGCAGAGATTCATAAAAAACTTGTAGAAAAACAAGGATTTTTTATTTCAGGGAAGTTTGATCAATTTAAACGGAACGAGCCCTATTCGGCCCTATCTCAAGCATTTCGGGATTTGACCAAACAATTGCTGTCAGAAACCGATGAAAAACTGCTGTACTGGAAAACTCAAATTATGAAAGCGCTAGGAAATAATGGACAGGTGCTCATTGATCTTATTCCAGAGCTGACGATCATTATCGGAGAACAACCCCCAGTTCCAGAAATCGGAGCGATTGAAACGCAAAATAGGTTTCAACGTGTTTTTCATCAGTTTATCAGTGTGTTTGCGTTGCAAGAACACCCGTTAGTCATTTTTTTGGATGATTTACAGTGGGCGGATTCATCAACCTTAAATTTATTAAAAGTTTTGATGACCACCCTGTCAGGGAATTACTTGTTTTTCGTAGGAGCCTACCGCAATAATGAAGTGGATCCGGCCCACCCCTTTTCCATGACTCTTGAGGATATTCAAAAAGCAGGAACCGCAATTAAGTTTTTAATGCTCAATCCTCTGCACCCTGAAGATCTCAATCATTTTATCGCGGATACATTCCATACGCCTCTGCATCAAGCTGAATCTTTGGCCAAAGTGGTCTATGGCAAAACAGGCGGAAATCCTTTTTTTGTGGGAGAATTTGTTAAATTCCTTTACAAAAAGAAATTGGCTTGGTTTGATCACGAAACCATGATTTGGGAATGGGATTTGCCACGAATTGACGCAGAACAGACCACGGACAATGTGGTTGATTTGATGATTGATAAAATATCTAAATTACCTGAAGCTACGCAACACGCACTTAAAATGGCTTCTTGCATTGGTCCTACCTTCGATCTGAAAACCCTTGCTGTTATTTGTAAATGTTCCTTGCGGCAAGTCGCTGTGGATTTGTGGCCCGCAGTTCAGGAAGAACTGTTGATGCCCTTAAGTGATCAACATAAACTGTTGCTTTCCATGGAAGAACATGAAGTTGAAGAATCTGCGACCAACACGCTGAAAACGCTGGTTAAATTTCTACATGACCGTATTCAACAAGCGGCACATGAGCTGATTGACGGGCCCCTGCAGAAAAGCATCCATCTGCAAATCGGAAATCTTCTTCTGGAGCATATTTCGCCCTCACAATTGGAAGAGGACTTGTTTTATATTGTCTCTCAACTCAACATCGGAAAGAAGCTCATCAAAAAAGAGGCAGAGAAAATCCGCTTAGCCGCGTTAAACCTGAAAGCCTGTCGCAAAGCTAAACTTTCTACCGCTTATGGACCGGCCTTGGGTCATGCTAAACTGGGACTCGGGTTATTAGCCAAAGCCTCATGGAATACGAATTATGAGCTGACGCTTTCGCTCTATACCGAAGCGACGGACAACGCTTATCTTTGCACAGAATTTGATCTGATGGAAAACTATGCGTCTGCTGTGTTCAGCAACGCTCATAGCATTCTGGATAAGGTTATGGCTTACGAAACCAAAATTCATGCGCATATTGTCCAGGATAAACCTTTGGACGCTGTAAAAACGGCACTCATCGCGCTAAAGCAGCTAGGTGTTCGACTGCCGAACAATCCCAGTCTTTTGCATGTCGCGCTAGAAGTTATCAAAACAAAGCTAACTTTGGCCAGTCGTCCCATTGCTGTCATTGAGAAATTGCCTTTAATGTCAGACCCCGAAAAACTTGCGGCCAGTCGTATCCTTGCCAGCACCATTCCCGCAGCGTATATTGCCATGGTGAATATGGCCCATTTACTGATACTCCGTTCTTTAGTACTGTCCGTCAAATTTGGAAACAACCCCTATTCTTATACCACCTATACCAGTTTTGGAGCAATTCTGGCCGGAGGACTGGGAGATGCTAATGGTGGTTATGAATTCGCTCAGCTAGCGTTACGTCTATTGGATAAAAACAAAGCGTATGGCTTTAAAGCCAAAGTGCTGCTGCTGCTGGGCATGTTTATCCAGCATTGGAAGAAACCGGCACGACTTTCCATCCCACTGGTGACCGAAGCCTGTCAATGCGGTTTGGAAGTGGGAGATTTTGAATATGCTTCCTTTGCGGCGCATAATTATTGCGCGTTGTCTTTTCTTACCGGAAAAAATCTGAAAGAGGTTTTATCTGGAATTGAACGTTATAATCTCGTGATTGAACAAGTTCGCAATCAAACCGCCTTGAACTACAACCACATGTATCAACAAGCGATTCTGAATTTGACCAGTGAGGTTCAAAACCCCTGCCAGTTGATTGGCGAGGCCTATGACGAAACGGCAATGTTACCCCATCATCTTGCAACCAAAGATAATGCGGCAACACTCTCAGTTTACCTGTTGAAAGCGATGCTCGCCTATCTTTTGGGAGACTATGAAAGCGCCATCAAAAATACGGATTTGAATCGTGAGAACGGTGAAACCCAAAAAGGCATGATGCATATTCCAATTTATTTTTTCTATGACGCGCTCATCCATCTGGCGGTGATTGAGCAACAACCTGAAAACAAGAAAAAAGGGCTTCAACGGGCCTCAAAAAATCTAAAGAGATTAAAAAAATGGAGTATGGATGCCCCTGAAAATCAACTGCATCGATGTTTGTTGATTGAAGCGGAACTTGCCAGGTTTCAAAATGATGATTTGCAGGCCATGAATCTTTACCAAAAGGCCATCAAAGAAGCGCTTAAAAATCAATATACGCATGAAGCGGCAATTGCCAATGAATTAGCGGCAAAATTTTATTTGCTTCGTGGTGAAGACAGCATTGCGCGACTTTTTCTCAGAGACGCTGTTTATTTATACAGCCAATGGGGCGCTGTCAATAAAGTGCTTCAGTTGGAAAAGCAATATCCCGCCATGTTATCGTCAGTCTATGATTCGAACGTTTCTCCCTCGGTTAACGCTAAAAAAACCGCGACCATCGCAACCATTCACACGACTCAAGCGGGGATCGGTTCACTGGACATGATGACGGTCATCAAAGCCTCTCAAGCGATTTCAGGAGAAATTGTTCTGGAGCACTTGCTAGAAAAAATGTTGGCTATTATTATTGAAAGTGCCGGTGCTCAAAAAGGCCTACTCATCGAAGAAAAAGAGGGGAACCTGGTGGTGACCGCGACCAAATTAATCGACAGGGAACACTCAGCGGACCAGCAAACAGAGGACCAACAAACCACTCCCACCAAGGAACTCCCCATCACACAAAGTTTTCCCTCAACTCTATTGCATTTTGCGGCAAGGACACGAGAGAATATTGTTTTGGATGATGCCAGAGAGAATGCTCAATTTGCGGGAGACCCCTATTTTTCAGAGCAAACGCCCAAATCCATTTTGTGCATGCCTATTTTGCATAAAGGCAAATTGTTGAATCTGCTGTATTTGGAAAATCATTTAACTCCGGGGGCCTTCACTGAAAGTCGCTTGGAGATCATTAAAATCCTCTCGGCCCAAGCCGCGATTTCGATTGAAAATGCAAAGCTTTATTCGAATTTGGGGAAAAGCGTTCGTATGGAAGCCGAACTCAAAACAGCGGCCGCCGTTCAACATGCGCTGCTTCCTTTGAGCACGCCCTCAATCAGTAACATGGATATTGCCTGCTACTATCAGTCCGCAAGTGAAACAGGCGGAGACTGGTATGGCTTTATGACTCAACTGGACAAGTCTCTTTATGTGATGATTGGCGATGTGACTGGACATGGTTCCCCTGCGGCGTTGGTGACGGCCGCGGCCAGTACGGCCTGTGGCTTACTGGAGGAATTATCGGAGGGCACCCCGCCCCCGCTTCCCAAAGTCCTCCACCACTTAAACCGTGCTGTTTTCAAAACAGGACGATCGGAGTATTTGATGACCTTTTTCATTGCGGCGATTCATCTGGAAACAGGGCTGATAACCTTTTCAAACGCGGGTCATAACTTCCCTTTATGCCTGGATTCACAAGGAAAAATCAATAAGTTGTTGAATAGAAATCCTCGTTTGGGCGAAACTGAACTTGTGGCGTTTACGGAGGGTCAACAACAATTGTTTAAAGGCGATCTCCTGTTTTTCTTTACCGATGGTTTGGTTGAGAATATCAGCCCTCAAGGAGAGGAATGGGGTGATAAAAGATTGAGAAATTTTTTAAGAACCAATCGAAACTCCACCTCTCAAACCATCGTCAAAGGGTTGGTTGATGAAATGAATCTCTTTAACGAAGGCTTGCCTTTGGGCGATGATGTCACGATGGTTGTCCTTCAAATAAACGGAGATTTTAATCACACCCCTTAAAGCGTTCCCCCGCTTTGCCTGGGGGAGGCAGGTTTCGAGTGAGAACCCATGGGGCTATTATCAAATTCCCGTGACTTAATTTATAAACCCAAAAAAGGAGGTTGTATGCGAAAAATCAATTTATTAGGCCTGTTCACGCTCTCCGTGTTTCTCTTGTCGGGATGTCTCTATACACAGACGATTGCGCCGGGTGTGACTGACTCAGAGACCCATTATCAATTCACAACCAAAGACTTCAGGATTCTTAAACGTGTTTCTGTCACTGGCGAAGTGAAACTCTGGTTTGGTGCTGTAGCTCTTGGAGGAAAGGGCTATCAGGCTCTTTTGGAAGAAGCCCAAAGTCTTGGCGGCGATGCGATTATGGATTATTCTTTTGATGTGGAAAACACTTCAGTTTTTTTCTTCATTTACCACTCGTTTAAGTGGAAAGCCACGGGGATTGCTATTAAATTTGAGGAACACGTCAGTAAAGAAAAAAGGCTGCTCTCCTTTTAACGCCGGAGTGACGAATTCGTCTCAGTACTTGTTTGGCCCGCTGATTCAGCGGGTCGAGCGGTTTTAAGCGATGGAATGCGCTAACTCCAGCTCTTCTGGACTGAACGCAAACAGTTTTGCCAGTTGAGCCAGAGCTGCCTTTTCGCTTCGACTTACCCGTGCCTCCAAGCCTAAAAACCCCTTTGAAGCTTCAGCAATTTTATAGCCGATAACGTATAAATAAATTCTGAACATTTTGGAATGTTCAGGCGCATGGGCCTTGACGATCTGCAACGCTTCTTTGATGCCGTCCAAAGGGTCTCTGGAATCCGCTTGAAATTGAGGAAAAAGTTCATCTAAGTGGATATAGAGGGATCTCAGAAATTTTTCAACAAGCGTATCGTTATATTCAAAGGGATGGCGGAGAATGTCATAGAGTTTATTCCTTTCTTTTTGATCAATGCGACCATCGGCTTTCGCAACCAGTTCAAAAACCCACAAAGTGGCAAATTGCATAACCAACCACTCTTCTTTGCTGAACATTCTTCTAAAATCTTCCATAACACCTCCGACAGCTTAAGTTAATCCTGACCGAACAACCCTGTGGCTTCTTATCGTAAACCACATCAAGGTTGCCTCAATGAACTGAGGCCGACCCCTATCACCTTCTTTGGCAGAGGAACCCCGTTATTTATGAAAAGCTGAAATTTCTATTTCCTCCCGCGCTCATAGACTCCTCTCAAAAGGAATAATACGCAGAGGTTGAGCTTGTCAACAAGATTGTCACTATAAATGGTTATTTAGCTTGTTGAAATCACAAACAATCCGATTTCCAGTTAAAATGCCAGGCTCCTTGCACCAATCGGGGTTGGTCATATTTTCGGCCACAATTTGTAGGGGCGAACCTGTGTGTTCGTCCTGATCTTGGGCAGACACACAGGTCTGCCCCTACGGAATAAAACACAAATCAGGTGGAACATCAAAGATCAAATTTTTGACACATGGCCAAAAATGTGACCAACCCCCACCAATCCTTCTTTTCCCCTTGAAATTTAGATGGTTTTCATAGATGGTTCCAATCAGTATGGGTGCTTTTTTTGCTAAAGATGAGTGAACCCCTCTTTTCCTGAACGAAGATTTAGATTTTAGGTCCAGGACCTAAAATCCAGACCTTTGTAAGGCGATAAAGTGACTAACCCGCGCCCAGGTATAAGCTAAACAGCTTTTCATTCAGCACTGATTACCTTACCATTTTTTAAATGCCCCTGTACATCTACTCACAGCCTGACTTTGGGTTAGGTAGGTTCCGTGTCCATCCAGACATGAACACTAAGCGTTCAATCTTCACTCAGGAGGCCTTATGACGTTACCTGTGCTTTCCACAGAAATATCCTACCACAAGCCGATAGGCATCATGATCCGTGAACTATCCGGTCGGATTTATCAATTGTTGACCTTATCGGCAACATCGGATGGAAATAATTTTCATCGTATCATCATTATTACAGAAAAAAAACATCCCCAATATACAATTGACCGGATTTATAAGTACCTTCACAATCTCTATTTCTATCCCTCTGAAAATGGAAATAGCAGTGCCAGTGGAAATCCTTTCGTGATAGAAAATAATAACGCTTATTTACAATCCAGTTCTCATTTGTGGAAGATTTTGAAGTTGATTGGAATTCATCCCAATTTCTATGACATTCCTCATCATATTAGACAGCTTGCCAACAAGGAGATGCTCAAGAACCTGGTTACCGCTATTCCAACATCGGGAATCCTTTATAAAGATCGTCAAAAAGCAGGGCCTTATTTTATGAGGTCGGTTGAAACGACCGTCTATGATAAAAAGCATCCCGATGGACAGCCCCTTCCTGACTTTATTGACTGTGTTAAAATTCATCAGTTCCACTGGTATGGGATGCGTTCCTTGAAAATCTGGGAAATTGTCCCCAAAATGGTTTCCAATCCCACGCCTGTCTGTCTCATCCATGGGTTTCTCTCCAATTATTACAGTTTTCATCTTGAAGGGAACGAAAGTATTGATTATCACCTTGCCAAGAATGGAAGCCGAATCTTTCTCCTGGATCATATTCGAAAAGATAATAATGCGAATCTTGATGTTTATGCCGAATCATTAGTCACCACACTCATTGATTTTGCCCGTGTCCAATGCCAAACCCATCAGGTCATCTTAGGGGGACACAGCATGGGAGGAATCTTATCTGTGATCAAAACTATTTTGGATTCACTGAGACGCCCTCGCTGTGTGATCGCCATCAAAGCCTTGATGGTGATCAATTCCCCGTTGAGTATGAAACGCGGATTTTGGCTGCCTGGAAATGCGCTCAAGTATCTGCTCTTGCCGCTTTCCCTTTTCGGTCGACATGGCACTCTTCCCTTCAAAGGTCTGGCACGAATCGCAAGGCTGATTCCTTTCGTTGACAGAATCGCAACCTATGATTTCATACCCTTGTTGGAAAAAGCGCATACAACCTTGGGAATCAAAAATGAGAATTGGACGAAACAGTTCAGTCGTGCTCACGAGACGATCAATCCCATCACTACAGACCCTAAAGTTCTGCGCGCCGGAATGAAGTTGGCCATTAAAAACCCACCGAAAACAGTCTTGGAGCATTTTGCGAACATTGCTGATCATGAGTCTGGCGTCATCTCCTATCAGCACGATTGGGCTTCAGGATTAGTGGATTATGATTTTGAGCCTGAAGATCGTAAGGATCTTGAGTTTAAAGAAAAGTATTCCCAAATCAACTATTCAGAAAATTTTTACCGTATTCCTCCAACGATTCCTCTTTTGGAAATTCATAACACGCATGACCCGTTGGCTTATCCCGATCAATTTGATGAGGTGTGGGCACTTTGGCCTCAAATGAAAAAACTTCGCTTAACCCATACGCCCAGTGATGAACTCGATGGGAAGCGTTGCGTGGCAAAAATCAAGGAGTTCATCAACCGTCATGGTTTATCCACCGTCATTGGTTTGCAAGTTACCGAAGGACGTCATTTAGACGCGTTGATTTCTGAAAAAGAAACCATCAAGGCCTTCATCAGTGCGGTGGAGTCGCTTTCGGTCTCTGCACTTAAAATCATAAAGACCACAATCGAGGCTCATGTTCAATTCAGAGAACACGCAATCAAAGTGGAACAACGTTTTATTTCCGAACGGGATTTTTCGAAAAAGATCAGATTCATTGATCCCGAAGTGTTTAAAAACAAAGCTCATCGTCAACAACTAATTCAGCTTTTTCTGCAGCTCGTCAGTACTTATGAGCCTCAAGCGCGAGCTGGAGAAAGTTTTCATAACTTCATGGTGCGGGACACCAAAGAAATTGAAAACGAGAATGAAATAAAATACAACTTGCTGCATACCTGCGTTCATAAAATTATGGAATTTGATCCTGATATTAACCTTCTGATGGAAGCTATTTTCGAAATTGTTACGACCAAAGTTCCGCCCCCTGTTCCTGAGTGTTATCGTTCCTTGATTGATTTGAGTCTGCTTCTTTTTGATGTCAGCATCAAAGGCCCTTTAAAAGAACAGAAACGATTTTTGAAAACTTTTGAAAATTTTCTCGCTTACTGTGATCAGCACGACGATAGAACCGTGGATCACCTTTCTTTCCGTGCGTATTTGCATACAAGAACTCCCTACTACATTAAAAAGGGGGGCGCGATTTTGGTCAAAATGAAACCAGAATGGTTAGAACGGGCACAACAGGTTTTTCACGAGGAAATTGAGCATCAAATCAGTGAATTAAAATATGAACCGACTCAGAATTTTTTAGTAAAAACCAAACCGCTTATGGATGTCTACCAACAACAAGAACAAAAATTTCTGCATTTATTTAAATAAATTCATTTGAGTCAAACCCAGACTGTGGAGTGCCAAAGCTTGCTTTGGTCAAAGCCAAAGCAAGGCCTTCGCCTTTCTGGCCAAAGCAAGCTTTGGCACTCCTGAAACAGCGTTGTTTAAACGGATCACGCAACAGGATGAGTTTTCTGACTCTTTGTAAAGTTTAAAGCTTTACATCACTACGCTCGATGGGCTTTAAGTGGAGAGGACTTTCAATTGTCTTGACGCTAGACTTCAATTATGCTGGTATTCCCGCCGATAATAACAGCGATTTTCTCCAGAAAACCCCCTGCAACTGGCTCTAAACCTCTCAATAGGCGGTGTAGCGTTTAGACTCTTAATGAAGAGGAATGACCATGTCTATAAAACCGAGATTCCTTGCTACAGGAATTGGTAGTATGCCTTTTGATGACCCTGATTATGCTGTCAGTGTCTCCCTTTCCAAACTTTATGAATCCCCCATCTGGCCCCAACTTCCCAAGTTGGGACTCCATGAACAAATGGAAATTCAATATTCTGAAGGTTTACCTTGTATTGTGATTGATCAGGAAAAAAAACGTATGTATTTCGATACAACAGGGGATTACTCTGAGGCCTTGGCCGCGTTTTACGAACCTTATATGCTGGCAATGGACCCTGATGAGGGAACAGGGGACTGTTCTTCAATGGCAATCAGTTCCGAGTTTTCAAAAGGGATATACGCCTTGGAAAGCCAATTAAAAAAAGCAGGCCAGAAACGTCCGTTTGTTAAAGTCCAGACGACAGGGGCCTGTAGTTTTGCGCTCACCATTGTGGATGAAAATAAACGTGCCATTTACTACAACGAAGAATTCCGGGATGTGGTGGTCAAAGCGCTTGCGATGAAATGTCGTTGGCAAATACAAAAATTCCAGCCTTATGCCGAAAAAATCATCTGTTTTATTGATGAACCCATACTTTCCGCTTTTGGAAGTTCGACCTATATTTCAGTCAAACGGGAAGATGTGATTGCTTTGCTGAGTGAAATGGTTGAAGCCATCCATGCCGATAAGGGGCTTGCGGGGACTCATTGCTGTGGTAACACGGAATGGAGTATTCTGATAGATGCCGGTGTGGATATTGTGAATTTTGATGCTTTTGAATATGGTGAAACCATTGCCATGTATGCCGACTCCGTCAAGCCTTTTCTCCAATCAGGCGGCATGCTTGCCTGGGGAGTCGTTCCCACATCTACCGCAATTCGAGAACAAACGGTGGCATCCCTGGAAGCGCATTTTGAAAAAATGATGGATAATCTGGCCTCAAAAGGCATCAATAAACAACTCATTGCCGAACAGGCGATCATTACGCCAGCCTGCGGAACAGGTTCCTTGAATCCTGCTGACGCTGAAAGGGTTTTTGACCTGACCATGGCTCTCTCCAAGGCAATGAGAGTCAAATACGGATTCACTAACATTAACTACTAATACTTATGAAACTGGCTATTTCAGGCAAAGGCGGCGTTGGAAAGTCTTCTATGGCCGCGGCGCTTTCTTTATTGCTCGCCAGAAGAGGGGGGAAAGTTCTGGCGGTTGACGCGGATCCAGACTCCAATCTGGCGTCATACCTGGGAATATCCGAAGACGAGCAAAAAAACATCATCCCCATCTCCAAGCAGGTCGCTCTGATTGAAGAACGTACCGGAGCCAAAGTGAAGCGCTATGGACAGATCTTTAAAATCAATCCTGAAGTTTCTGATATCGCAGGTTCTTATGCGACGATGCATGAAGGTGTCGCCTTGTTGGTTTTGGGTGCGGTAGAGCAAGGTGGAAGTGGTTGTGCCTGCCCCGAAAATATACTGATCCGTGCTCTGGTCACGGATTTGGTGCTCTACAAAGATGAGGCTTTAATCATGGATATGGAAGCCGGAGTGGAGCATCTGGGACGAGCTACTTCCAGAGGCGTGGATACCTTGCTGGTCGTGGTTGAACCCGGGCAAAGATCCATTGACTGCGCTCAGCGTGTGATTCGAATGGCCGCGGAAATTGGATTGAATCAGGTACAGTTCGTCGCGAATAAAGTTGCCAGTCCCGAAGATGAACAGTTTATCCGGGACGCTCTTCACGATCATGAACTGCTGGGAGTGATTCCCTACTCTGAGAGCATTCGACTCGCGGATAGAAAAGGCGGCGCTGTGCTCGATAATCTCAGTTCTGAGGTGCTTTCCCGATTTGAAACCCTTCTTGGCCGCTTGGAAGAATTATCAAAAAAATAATGATTTAGCCGCAGATGAACGCAGATGAACGCAGATAAAAAAAATCCAAGTTTTATAAAGTATTTAAAAAATCCGCGTTTGGCTGCGTTCATCTGCTGCTGAAAAGTTATAAAAATGTAGTTGGGTTAATTCATGAGTTATATCATTGCGGTTAGTGGCAAAGGCGGGGTAGGCAAGACCACGGTTTCAGGATTGCTCGTCAATCGTTTGATTGCTAAAGGGTGTCGTCCTGTTTTAGCGGTGGACGCTGATCCCAATACCTGTCTGGATACCGTGTTAGGCGTTCACATCAAAAAAACCGTGGGTGGTGTACGGGAAGAAGCACGTCAAATTGTCGGTAAAGGACAAGTGACCGGAATCTCAAAGCACGAATTGCTGGAAATGAAAATTGCTGAAAGCATGATAGAAGATGAAGACTTTGACTTTATCGCGATGGGACGTCCTGAAGGACCCGGTTGCTATTGTTTTGCCAATAATGTGCTCAAAGCAACGCTGAAAGAAATCTCGTCCCAATATCCCTACGTTGTTTTGGATAATGAAGCCGGTTTGGAAAACCTGTCCCGCCGTATTGTTCAAAAAGTCAATCTGCTGGTCATGGTTACTGATCCTTCGCAACGAGGACTGGATACCGTGGGTCGTCTCCATAAACTCGCGCGGGAAATGGAAATTTCTTATGAGCGTTTAGCCATTGTGGTCAATCGCCTCAGAGGTAGCGAGTTGCCTTCACACATCAGAGCATTGCAAGAGGCAACCGGTGCCGATTATGTGGTTGGAATCCCCGATGACGAAGAGCTGGCCATCTTGGCTGAAGAAGGAAAAAGTGTGAAGGCGTTGTCTTCGGGAAACCGGGTCGTTCAACGTCTGGATGCCTTCATCGAAGAACTTGGAATATCGTAATCAAGGGGGCATTCATAATATTTTTTTAGTCCGCGAAAAACACGAAAAATCACGAAAAAGTTTTTTTAAAATATTTTTTCGTGTTTTTCGCGGACTAAAAATTAGGTAATGTCGTTGTAATATTTTGTACTTTTGTGGAGCTTTTTAAAAGCTTAGCTAATCAATTAGGATCATTATGAAAAAAGAGTCGAAAACCGTTGAGGATCGAGTTTGGGATAAAGCCTCCTGTGAGGCCTTGGCAAAGGCGGAGGGGGATTGTATTGAAACCTGTTTCTCCCGTATGGAGACCCAACAAAACCAATGCAAATTTGGAACAACCGGAGTCTGTTGCCGTATTTGTCACATGGGACCATGCAAAATTACGCCTAAATCGCCCAAAGGCGTTTGTGGTGCTGATGCGGATACCATTGTCGCGCGAAATTATCTGAGGGAAGTGGTAGGCGGAACCGCGGCACACTCCGATCATGGGCGTCATTTGGTGTTGACTCTGAAGAAGGTAGCCGAAGGTAAAATTTCAGGCTATGAACTCAAAGACGAAAAAGCCCTTCGCAAAGCGGCAAGGTCTTTCCATGTTGAAGAAGCTGGACGCAAAAAAGCAGAGGTCGCTATCGACTTGGCGAACCTTTTTCTCAATGAATTCACTTCACAGGAAGAAATTTTGAAAACGTTGCAATTGGCTCCCTTGAAACAGCAAACTAACTGGGCGACTCATAACATCAATCCTCTCGGCATTGACCGCATGGTGGTTGAGTCGATGCACCGGACCGCTATGGGGGTGGAGCATGATTATAAAAGCCTCCTTTTCCAAACCTTTCGAACGGCACTCGCCGATGGCTGGGGCGGTTCCCGCATCGCGATGATTGTTTCCGATATTCTTTTTGGAACCCCTTCTCCTATCCGCAGTAATGTAAATCTTGGCGTATTGGACGAAAAGACGGTCAATATTTTGGTACACGGGCATGAACCGACTCTGTCTGAAATGCTGGCTATAGCGACTCAAGATCCGGGAATTATTAAATACGCGAAAAACGCGGGTGCGGAGGGAATCACACTCGCAGGGATCTGTTGTACCGCGAATGAAGTGCTCATGCGGCACGGGATTCCGGTCGCCGGAAATTTTTTACAGCAGGAACTGGCCTTGGTGACAGGCGCGGTCGAAGTCATGATTGTTGATGTTCAATGTTGTATGCCCAGTCTTCCCGACATCGCAAAATCCTATCATACCGAAATCATCGCAACTTCAGAAATCGCGAAAACGATTGGCGCGACTCAGATGACCTTTCATGCCGAAGACGCGCTGGATACAGCGAAACAAATAATCATGCGGGCCGTCGATAACTTCAAAAATCGTGATCCTCGAAAAGTGGCGATCCCTTCAAGTAAAAAACCTTTGGTCGCCGGTTTCAGTGTTGACGCGATTAAGTATATGCTGGGAGGTACCTTCAGAGCCTCCTTCAGACCGCTGAATGACGCCATCATTCAGGGGCGGATCAAAGGCGTTGTTGGTATTGTCGGCTGTAATAATCCCAAAATGAAAGCGGACCATTATACCAACACCATTACGCTCGAATTGATCAAACGAAATGTTCTGGTGCTCAAAACAGGTTGTGCGGCGATTGCTTCCGCGAAAGAAGGGATGATGATGCCTGAAGCGGCTCTCGAACACGCCGGTGCTTCACTCAGGGAAGTTTGTGAAGCGGTTGGAATTCCTCCGGTTCTTCACATGGGAAGCTGTGTGGATAACGCGCGAATTTTGGAAGCGGCAACAGAACTTGTCCTTGAAGGTGGGTTAGGCGACGATATTTCGCAACTTCCCGCGGTGGGTGTCGCGCCTGAATGGATGAGTGAAAAGGCGATTGCGATTGGTTGCTATTTTGTAGCCTCTGGCGTGGATGTTATTTTAGGATCCCCCTTCTATACCTCTGGTTCTGAAAATGTGACCCGCTTTTTGAATGAAGAAACCAAAGACTATTTTGGAGGTTCCTTTCACGTTTGTGAAGAACCTGAAGACGCTGTTGAAAAAATCATGATGATTCTTGACGAAGCCAGGGAAAAGCTCGGAATTAACAAGAAAGTGGAACGAAAACTTTATGATATGAAGGACAGGAGAGAATTGAATGTCTAAAATTATTTGTACCAGTGCGATTGACGGAGCGATCCAATGGGTGGCTCAGGCTGAAATAAAGTTAAATGAAGCGCTTAACGCTAAAGGTGAATCTGCTTTGGCAGGATTCCCAAACACAGGGTATTACTTACCGATTACTTATGCCTTCACCGGTCAAAAAGTTGAGACCCTGGGAGATTTACGGCTCACTCTCAATCAGGCCAAATTACTCCTTCCAGCACGTCCCACGGAAAAGGTTTGGCTTCCTTATCTGGGAAGTACCCTGGACGCAGGGGTCGCCGCGTTATTTGCGTGTGAAGTGATTGAAGTCTGTAAATATGTGATGGGCCCCAGTCCTGTCGATGGCATCTGGTTGGGTGCGGCCAATGACGTGATCATGCGTGAACGTGGGATTGAATTTGTTGACGGAACAGCTCCAGGATTTGCCGCCATTACCGGCGCGGCGCCGAGTAACGCGATCGCGGTTAAAATCGCCAAGGAACTTCAGGAAAAAAACTTATACGTCTTCATGGCGGGCTGTACTGACGGAAAGCAGTTTGCGGAACAGTTGGATGAGGAAGGTGTTCAACTGGGTTGGGAAACTCGACTGGTTCCTTTTGGCAGGGATGTCTCCGCGTTGATCTACGCTCTGGGATTTGCCAATCGGGCCGCTCTTTCCTTTGGTGGCGTAAAACCCGGGGATTTTGAGTCAAACTTAAGGTACAACAAAAACCGCATTTTTGCTTTTGTCCTCGCGTTCGGTGAGGTCACTCCTGATAAATACGCCCTTGCGGCAGGAGCGATCAATTACGGATTTCCTGTTATTTCCGATACCGATATTCCAGAAATTTTACCGACCGGAGTCTGTACCTACGAACATGTCGTTTCCCAAGTACCTCATGAATCCATGGTCGAAAAAGCCCTGGAGGTTCGAGGATGCAAAATTAAAATCACGAAAGTTCCCATACCTGTGGCTTATGGCCCTGCCTTTGAGGGGGAACGTATTCGTAAAAAAGACGCTCGGATTGAATTCGGAGGAAACAGGACCACCGCCTTTGAATTTGTGACTTCGGTTTCAATCGACCAAATCAATGACGGTGAAATTGAAATCATTGGTCCTGATATTGAGGATGTGGAAGAGGGCGGAGCGTTGCCTCTGGCGATCTGGGTGGAAGTCGCAGGCCGAAAAATGCAGTCGGATTTTGAGCCTATTCTGGAGCGTCAGATTCACCACCTGATTAACGGCGCGGAGGGAATCTGGCACATGGGACAACGGGATATTGTCTGGACCCGTATTTCCAACGATGGTTTTAAGCGAGGGTTAAGGCTGAAAGCTTACGCAGAAATCATCCATGCCAAATTCTTATCCGATTATCCGGCCATTGTTGATAAAGTCAAAGTCACTTTGGTTACTGAAAAAGACGAAGTGGAAAAACGTTTGGTTGTGGCACGAAAGATCTATGATGAACGTAATCGTCGCTTGGAAGCCATGACCGATGACTCCGTGGAGCTGTTTTATTCATGCCTGCTGTGTCAGTCTTTCGCGCCAAATCATGTGTGCATTATTACCCCTGAACGACTGGGCTTATGCGGCGCGTATAATTGGCTGGATGGTAAAGCCGCTTATGAAATTGATGAAACAGGGCCGAATCAGCCTGTTAAAAAAGGGGACTGTCTGGACGCCGTAAAAGGCATTTGGGCCGGTGTGAATGAGTACGTTTACAGCAACAGCCACAAAACAATAGAAAACTTTTGCGCTTACTCCATCATGGACCGTCCAATGACCAGTTGTGGCTGTTTCGAAGCTATTTGCGCCTACGTTCCCGAATGTAATGGGGTGATGGTTGTCAACCGTGAGTTTCAGGGAGATACGCCGGTAGGAATGTCCTTTTCAACTTTAGCGGGAAGCGTCGGGGGAGGACAACAGACACCAGGATTTATGGGGGTGGGAAAGGTCTTTTTAACGTCCAAGAAATTTCTGTTTGCGGAAGGGGGTTTTCAACGTTTGGTGTGGATGCCCAAAGAACTGAAAGAACTATTAGGAAATGATATCAATCGACGAATTGATGAAGAAGGTCACACCGGTCTTTTTGATAAAATCGCTGACGAAACCATCGTCACGGATGCCCATTCACTCCGGTCTTATTTGGAACAGGTCGATCATCCTGCCTTAAAAATGGAGGATATGAGCCTCTTTATGGATTCGGGCGTGTCTTCCGCTGAACCTCAAACCAGGGTTGAAAATAAAACACCCCAAGTCTCCGCAAAGAAGGATCTACCCACACCAAATCCGACTCCTCAGGAAAAAGGTGCCCCCACGGCAGAGGCCGTGCAAGCTTTAACGCCAGACTTGATCCTGCAAATGAAGACTCAAATTATGGCCGAATTGAGCAAGGACTTGAAACAAAGCATTACTCAGGAAATTGTACGGGATATTATTGGAACACTCAGTCAAAAGTTTTTGGGAGAACCAATTCCCGTCGCAGAAAAACAGCCGCTTGTGGAAATCAATCAGTCGGTAATTCCAGAACAAACAGCCGTTTTTATTCCAGCAGCAGGAATACCCACCGCTGAAGAACGGGTGAGGGAAATCAATGCGTTCCATGTACGGAAAGAATCCTGTGAAATTCCTATTTGGACGGTTAAACTGGGCGCGTCCAAAAGTGAAGGGGGAACACGGAAAAAAAGCCTTACCCTTGGGGGTGCTTCCTGTATGCCTTTTCATCTTTGGGAAGGAGAAATGCCTCACCGTCCTTTGGTCGCAATGGAAGTTTTTGATGTCATCAGTGAGAAATTCCCTCAAATCCTCAGAACTGTTTATGGAGACCTGTTGCGGAACCCCGCTGAAATGGCAAAGGTCTGTGTCCACAAATATGGAGCGGACCTGATCAGTGTTCGATTGGATGGAACTCACCCTGAAAAGGGAAACCGCAGTCCGGAAGAATCCGTTAAATTGGTGAAGTCTGTTTTGGCCGCGGTGGATGTCCCTTTGATCATCACAGGACATAATCATTTTGACAAAAACAACGAAGTGATGAAAGCGGTGGCACAGGCAACCGCCGGGGAAAATCTGCTTTTCAACTGGGTAGAACAAGACAACTACCGAACCATTGCCGGTGCGGCGATTGCTTATGGACATACCGTGGTCGCTCAAAGTCCTATTGATGTCAACATCGCGAAACAACTCAATATTTTGTTAACCAACATGGATGTCAAACCGGAACAAATTGTGGTTGATCCGATGACAGGCGCGATGGGGTATGGCATCGAATACACCTACTCTGTCATGGAGCGTATCCGTTTGACTGGTCTGGGTGGCGATAAAATGCTGGCGGCCCCCATGATTGTAACCACAGGGCAGGAGTGCATCAAAATCAAAGAATTGAAAGCGTCTGAAGCTGAATTTCCTGAATGGGGTGATTTGGCAAAAAGAGCGGCCTTGTGGGAACTATCCACGGCGGTTAACTTGTTGTATGCCGGTGCGGATCTGTTGATCATGTATCACCCTGAAGCAGCAATGGCGACCAAAAGAACCATTTATAAATTAATGGACGGAAAAGCGGTCTAACTCTTAACAATTAAAAGTATTACGATTATGGCTCTTACAGGATTAAAAATTCATAAACTTCTTCCCAACACCAACTGCAAAGAATGCAACTCCAATACCTGCCTGGCCTTTGCCATGAAATTGGCCGCGAAAAAAGCCGACCTTTCCGAATGCCCTTATGCCTCGGATGAAGCAAAACAGGTTTTAGGCGCCGCAAGCGAACCCCCTGTCAAAGGTCTTGAGTTGGGGCCTGATAAAGCCTTAAAACTTGGAGAAGAAACGGTACTTTATCGGCATGAAAAAACCTTTGTCAACCAAACCGCTTTTGCTGTGAATCTCAACGACACCGATTCCCCTGAAGTTGTGGAAAGTACGTTGAACCGTGTACGGGATTACGTCCTGGAACGGGTAGGCGAAGTTCTGCGTGTGGATATGGTTGCCATCACGCAACTCAGTAACCGCGTAGAACCCTTTGTCGCGCTTGCGAAAAAAGCCTGGGAAACCGTACAACGTCCTTTAGTGCTGAGTAGTCATGATCCCAAAGCTTTAGCAGAAGCAGCCAAAGCGGTGAAAGGCTCCCGAAGCGTACTATCCGCGGCGACAGCGGAGACGGTTGAGGAATTACACGTGATCGCCAAAGAAAACGAACATGCTCTGGCGGTGACCGCACCGGATTTGAATCAGTTGGTGGCTTTGACTTCCAAGCTGAAGGATGATGGTTTTAATCATTTAATTTTGCAGTTCGAGACCCACTCTCTTGCCGAACAGTTCCAGGTTAATTCCATTTCACGTCGAGCCGCGTTGAAAGACAATTTCAAACCGCTCGGCTATCCCAGCCTGAAGTTTCTGAAAGCTGGAGACGTTCTGGAAGAAACGATAGCGGCCCTGAACGAAATCACGAAGTATGGCGGGATTTGCGTGCTGCCATCTTTTGAACCCGCACAGTTGGTTTCTTTAATGACCTTACGTTTGAATATCTTTACGGATCCTCAAAAACCGATTCAGGTTGAGCCCAAAGTATATCCCATCGGAGAACCTAACGCCAGTTCCCCTGTGTTTTTAACCACTAACTTTTCATTAACCTACTTTATTGTTTCAGGGGAGATTGAAAATAGCGGCATCAGCGCCTGGCTGGTTGTCCCTGAATGTGAAGGCATGAGTGTCCTTACAGCGTGGGCCGCGGGAAAATTCTCAGGTTCCTCGGTTGCCAAATTCATAAAGGCAGTTAAGTTAGAGCAGGAAATCACTTCCCGCGTTATTGTGATCCCGGGTTATGTCGCGCAAATTAGCGGTGAACTGGAAGAAGGGCTTCCAGGCTGGAAAGTCCTCGTAGGCCCTCCTGAAGCGAGTGATCTTGAAAGCTTCATCAAGTTACGCTTAAGTGCTTAGGACAAGCATTAAATAATTTCTCTTTTACTGACGGTTCACTAAAAAATTGTCCAAGTTAAGAAAATGGATTAAACCGGGGTTGTGTCTAACTTCGGCCAGGGGTAGCCTCGGGTTTCGTCCCGAGGAACAATATACACAGTATCCCCTGGGACGAAACCCAGGGCTATCATCAAAATGGACGAACTTAGAGGCAACCCCGATTAAACTCCCCGAATGGACACACCACAAATCCCGCAAGTAGAGCGTCTGGACGATGTACCGTTGCTACTGGGATTCATGAAACAGCTAGGACTTCTAGAATTATTGAGCCACCATTTCCGGATTCACGTAGCGTGTGAGTTTCTGCTTATCTAACGATTAGGTGGGCGCTGAAGGCTGCACTAAATGAAGGAAAAAGACAAAATGTTATAATCGAACGAACCTTAAGAACATTCGGTGTCCTGCCTGGCGCAATCAAAGAAAAGCCTTAACTGGAGATGAATAATGGCCAAAACCAAAGACAATGGGAATAAAGAAGAACCGATTGAAAAACAGCTATCGCCCTGGGTGATGCCAAAGCCCGAAGCGCCGATGTGCTGGGGCATGTGTTTGAATATTTCCTGGGTGAATTTGCCTTGGCTGAAGGAAAACAAGGCGGACAATTCTACACCCCACGAAGTCTTGTGGAACTTCTGGTTAAAATGCTGGAACCCTATAAGGGACGTGTTTTTGACCCTTGCTGCGGTTCCGGCGGGATATTTGTGCAATCGGAAAAGCTTGTGGTCGCGCATCAGGAAAAAGTGAACGACCTCTCCATTTTCGGACAGGAAAGCAACCAGACTACCTAAAGACTAGCCAAGATGAACCTTGCCATTCGTGGCATCGATAGCTCACAGGTAAAATGGAACAACGAAGGCTCGTTTCTCAATGATAGTCATAAAGATCTGAAAGCTGATTTTCTGCCAGCCTCGAACGGGTCAAAGAGTTGGATTATGTGCTCACCCCAGGACGTTATGTGGGGCTTCCTGATGATGAGGATGATTCTAATTTCAAGGAACGGTTTACCGGACTCAAAGCGGAGTTTGAAGCGCAATTGAAGGAAGAGGAAAAACTGAACGTGCTGATCTTGGAAAATCTGAAAAAGGTGAAGCTGGTATGAGTGGAAACATTGTAAAAACAAAAGATTACAAAGAGTTTATCCGAGACATTAAACAACGTATCCAAACCGTTCAAATTAAAGCGGCAGTTGCCGTGAATCGAAAACTTTTGCGCCTTTATTGGGATTTGGCTGAACGCCTTGTGGAAAAGCAAAAACAGTCGGCGTGGGGTGATAGTTTTATCCAACAGATGAGTATTGATTTGCAGGAGGAATTCCCTGAGATGAAAGGATTTTCAGAGCGAAATATTAAATATATGCGTCAGTGGTTTTTGTTTTATAATCCCAAAATGACAATTGGGCAACAAGCTGTTGCCCAATTAGAAAAAACAATTAGCCGACAGGTTGTTGGCCAACTAACCCAAATCCCCTGGGGGCACAATATTGCTATCATCTCCAAATGTAAAAACCTGGAGGAAGCTCTGTATTATGTACAAAATACCATAACTTATAACTGGAGCCGCAGTGTTCTTGTCCATCAGATGGAAAGTGATCTTTATGAGCGGGAAGGGAAATCTGTTACCAACTTTGCTTCAACATTGCCCAAACCTCAGTCTGATCTTGCTGTTCAGATATTGAAAGATCCCTACATTTTTGATTTTTTAACCCTGACCAAAGATTTAAATGAACTGGAACTGGAAAAAGAGCTGATCCAGCATATAACGCATTTTTTACTGGAACTTGGGGCAGGGTTTGCTTATATCGGCAGACAACTTCCGCTCAAAGTGGGTGATCGTGAATTTTTTATTGATTTATTGTTTTATCATACACGGCTGCACTGTTATGTGGTCATTGAGTTAAAAACAACGAACTTTGAGCCAGAGCACGCAGGAAAACTGAATTTCTATATAAAAGCGGTTGACTGTCAATATCGACAGGAAGGCGACCAACCGACTATTGGAATTCTATTGTGTAAAAGCAAGGATCAACTGGTTGCTGAATATGCTCTGAGTGACATCCATAAACCCATCGGTGTTTCAGAATACCAGCTTACTCACACATTACCCGACAACTTGAAGCCCAGTCTGCCCAGTATTGAAGATCTGGAAAAAGAACTTGCTGAAATGGGAGTCCGTCATGATTGAGATGAAACATTCATTGACTGTTCTGGAATTGATTAACGCTTTAAAAAATTCCCTGAAGATATGCTGGTTTTAACGGACGGTTACGAAGATGGCTATGAACATATTACGGCGCCTGTCATCATGGAAATGAGCCATCATCCTGAAAACCCCTATTACAGCGGTGAATTTCAGATGAAAGAAACCAAGGATACTCAACCCATTCAAGCGGTTGTGATTTCCAGAAATCATCGAACTATTGAGCTATAGAAGGTGAATCCGATATGAGTGAAAATGAGTTGGTGACCCATGAATTGATTCAAAACAGAATCTACACCATTCGTGGGGTTCAAGTGATGCTGGATAAAGATTTGGCTCTTTTCTATGAGGTAAAACCCATTAGGCTAAGAGAACAGGTCAAAAGAAATATAAAACGCTTTCCTCCTGATTTTATGTTTCAACTCACAGAGGCAGAAGTTGGCCTTATGGTCTCGCAAAATGCGATACCTTCCAGACAGCATTTGGGAGGATCGTTACCGTATGTCTTTACAGAACAAGGTGTGGCCACTATTTCCACCGTCCTTACGAGTGAAAGAGCGATTGAAGTCAATATACAGATCATGCGTGCGTTTGTCGCAATGCGCCGCTTTATCGCTTCTAACGCCGAGATTTTTCAACGGCTTGACGCTGTGGAAAGGCGACAGATCGAGTACAAAGCAGAAACCAACCAGAAATTTGAACAGATTTTTAACGCACTTGAAGCCAAAGAATTCAAACCCAAACAAGGCATCTTTTATGAGGGACAGGTCTTCGATGCCTACCAGTTTGTGTCTGACCTCATCCGCTCCGCTGAAAAATCCATCCTCCTCATTGATAACTACCTTGATGATACCGTCTTGCTCCATCTTTCCAAAAGAAAACCAGGCGTCAAGGTGAGGCTCTTGACCAAAACCCTCTCCCCGCCATTGGCCTTGGATATTAAAAAATATAACGAGCAATACCCCTCTGTGGAGATTCAGGAATTTAAGAACGCCCATGATCGGTTCATGATCCTTGATGAGCAAACCGTTTATCATTTTGGCGCGTCCCTGAAAGACCTTGGCAAAAAATGGTTCGCGTTTTCCAAGATGGAGATAGGCGCAATCGAAATGCTGGGGAGGTTGGTATGAACGAGTGGAAGGAATGCAAACTGGGGGATGTGGCGGAGATATTTGATGGACCTCATGCGACACCTGCTAAAACAACAAGAGGTGTAATTTTTCTCAGTATTTCCAACCTAACCAAAGGAAAAATTGATACCTCATCGTTTGAATATCTTTCTGAGGATGACTATAAAAAATGGACACGACGCGTGGAACCTAAAGAAAATGATATTCTATTTTCTTATGAAACAAGACTTGGAGAGGCTTCAATTGTACCAAAAGGATTTCGTTGTTGTCTAGGAAGGCGAATGGGATTACTTCGCATAAAGTTTGATCATGTTGAACCTAAATTTCTATTGTATTATTATCTTGGGCCACAATTTCAAACAATTATTAGGGAAAGAACTGTCTTTGGCACGACAGTAGATAGAATTCCCCTTATTGATATGCCTCGATTTCCTATTTTTCTCCCCCCGCTCCCCGAACAGCGCGCCATTGCCTCCGTGCTTTCCAGCCTCGACGACAAGATCGACCTGCTGCACCGCCAGAACAAAACGCTGGAAGCGATGGCTGAAACGCTTTTCAGGCAGTGGTTTGTGGAAGAGGCGGAGGAGGGAAGGAAAATAGAAAAGCTGGGAGATTGCGTGACTATCAGCTATGGGAAAAATCTTCCGACTAAGATTTTGCTAAATGAAGGGTTCCCCGTTTTCGGGGCGAATGGTCAGATTGGGTTTTATGAGCGGTATACATACGAAGCGCCGCAGGTGTTGGTATCATGTCGTGGTGAAGCGTCAGGGAAAGTAAATATTAGTTTTCCTAAGTCCTTCGTCACAAATAACTCGTTGGTCTTGGAGAGAAATAAAAGACCGGAAATTAGCTTTGAGTATTTGAAATACTGGGCATCTTTTTATGATTTCAATCTCCATGTTTCTGGGTCGGCTCAGCCACAAATAACGATTGATGGTTTATATGATGCGGAATTTATATTCCCAGATAGAGGGCGGATTGACAAATTTACCGAAGCAGTAGCACCAGCCGAGAAAAAGCGATATGCAAACTCACAGCAAATCCGCACCCTCGAAACTCTCCGAGACACCCTCCTGCCCAAGCTGATGAGTGGAGAAGTGAGGGTGGCGGTATGAGTGCGATTTCTGGAAACTCCCTGTTATTTGAATCAATTAAGACAACCCTTGAAAAGGCACGTTACCAAGCACAACAAAGCGTGAATTCCACGATGGTGGAAGCCTATTGGAATATCGGACGGTTGATTGTGGAAGAGGAACAGCAAGGCCAAGAGCGCGCTCAATATGGAGAGGGGTTGATTCAAGGACTGAGTGTTCGGCTGAGCAAAGAATTTGGTAAAGGCTTTAGTGAACGAAATTTGCGTAGTATGCGAGGGTTTTATCTCAGCTTTCCAATTTGGCAGACACTGTCTGCCAAATTAAGCTGGAGCCACTACCTGCTGATTCTCAAGGTGGAAAACCCAAACGCCAGAAAGTGGTATATTCAGGAATGTGTCAAATCCAATTGGAGCGTGAGGGCCTTAGAGCGGCAAATCAACTCGCATTATTACGAGAGGTTACGGCTTTCCCAAGACATCGCCGCAGTGAAAGAGGAAGCCAATAAAAACACCACGGAACTAAAGTACACGCCTCAAGAGTTTGTGAAAGACCCCTATGTGCTGGAATTTTTGAATCTCAGACCAAACGACAGACTCTATGAAAGCGATCTGGAACAGGCGTTAATCGATGAGATTCAAAAGTTTTTGCTGGAGCTTGGACGGGGATTTGCCTTTGTCGCCAGACAAAAGCGTATCACGATGGAAGACGACCATTTTTATGTGGATTTGGTCTTTTATAACTATCTCCTCAAATGCTTTGTATTGATTGATCTGAAAACCGGCAAACTGACCCATCAGGATGTGGGGCAAATGGACATGTATGTGCGATTGTTTGATGAGACACAAAAGAGTGAGGACGATAACCCTACTGTGGGAATTGTGCTGTGCAGTGATAAAAATGATGCGGTAGTGAAATATTCCCGTATTAACAATCAAACCTTGTTCGCCTCCAAGTATAAGCTGTACCTGCCCAGTGAAGCGGAGTTGAAGGCCGAATTGGAAAAGGAGCTCAACCAACTTGAGAAACGAGAGCATCCCTGATGAAACTTACCGAATCCTCCATCGAAACCTTCGCCATCGAACTTCTGGAAAAGCAAGGCTACCTGTATCTTTACGGTCCCGACATCGCACCCGATAGCGACATGCGGGAGCGTACCTCCTTTGAAGAGGTTCTTCTGATGGACAAACTGAAAAATGCCGTTTCCCGGATCAACCCTTCTGTTCCGGCAGACTCCAGAGAGGATGCCATCAAGCAAATTCAAAGACTGAATTCACCGGAATTCATTGCCAACAACGAAACCTTTCATCGGATGCTGACCGAAGGCATCAATGTTACCTTTCAAAAAGAGGGCAACAGTCGGGGAGATTTGGTCTGGCTGATCGATTTTAACGACCCGGAAAATAATGATTTTGTCGTTCTCAATCAGTTCACCGTTATTGAAAATCATGTCAACAAACGTCCTGATGTCATTCTCTTTGTAAACGGCCTCCCTCTTGTGGTTATCGAACTCAAAAACGCGGCAGATGAAAACACCACGATCCATTCCGCCTTCAAGCAGTTGCAAACCTACCAACGGGCAATCCCCTCTCTGTTTGCTTACAACGGATTTTTGATTATTTCTGATGGACTTGAGGCAAAAGCCGGCTCCATTTCTGCCGGATTCAGCCGCTTTATGGCATGGAAAAGCTCTGATGGAAAGACGGAAGCCTCTCCCCTGATCGGGCAGTTGGAAACACTCATTAAAGGGATGCTGGACAAAAGGACGCTCCTGGATCTTATTCGTCATTTCATCGTCTTTGAAAAATCGAAAAAAGAAGACAAAGAAACGGGCATCATCACACTTCAAACGGTCAAGAAACTGGCAGGCTATCACCAATATTACGCTGTTAATCGGGCGGTGGAATCCACGCTGCGCGCATCCGGCTATCTCAAAAAGGAAGATCTCCCGGCTGGTATGATGATGATTTATGAATCTCCTGAAAGTTACGGAGTCCCCGGCGTCAAATCACAGCCTGTCGGAGATAGAAAAGGGGGTGTGGTCTGGCATACCCAAGGTTCGGGGAAATCCCTCTCTATGGTTTTTTACGCGGGGAAAATAGTTCTGGCTATGGATAATCCTACGGTTCTGGTCATCACGGATCGCAATGATTTGGATGACCAGCTTTTCGATACCTTTGCCGCTTCCAAACAGCTCCTTCGTCAGGAGCCGGTACAAGCCGAAAACCGGGATCAGTTGAAAGACCTGCTGAAAGTCGCTTCCGGCGGCGTTGTGTTCACGACCATTCAAAAATTTCAACCCGAAGAAGGGAATGTCTACGAGAAACTTTCTGACCGGAAGAACATCATCGTCATTGCCGATGAAGCGCACCGTACCCAGTATGGCTTTAAGGCAAAAACCCTTGATGATAAAGACAAGGACGGAAATATTGTGGGTAAAAAAATCGTCTATGGCTTTGCCAAATATATGCGCGATGCCCTACCCAATGCGACTTATCTGGGATTTACCGGAACCCCGATAGAAAGCACCGATGTCAACACCCCGGCAGTGTTCGGGAACTATGTGGATATTTACGATATTTCACAGGCGGTTCTCGACGGCGCAACGGTTCGGATTTTCTATGAAAGCCGTCTGGCAAAAATCACCTTATCGGAGGAAGGAAAGAAACTGGTAAAAGACCTTGATGAGGATCTGGTGCGGGATGACTTTTCTGATACTCAAAAAGTGAAGGTCAAGTGGACCCAGCTTGAAGCGCTCATCGGTAGTGCCGACCGGATCAAACAGGTAGCCGAGGATATCATTGCCCACTTTGAGCAACGTCAGGAAGTCATGGATGGAAAGGGCATGATTGTTACCATGTCCCGTCGCATTGCCTCTGAATTATATAAGGCGATCATTGAGTTGAAACCGGAATGGCATCATGATGACTTAAAAAAAGGCGTCATCAAAGTAGTCATGACTTCGGACTCCGCCGATGGTCCCGAAATCGCGAAACACTACACCACCAAGGAACAGCGCCGTTCCCTTGCCGAGAGAATGAAAGATCCTGAAGATGAACTGAAATTGGTGATTGTCCGGGATATGTGGCTTACCGGTTTTGATGTTCCTGCCCTGCACACGCTCTACATTGACAAGCCGATGAAAGGTCACAACCTGATGCAGGCAATCGCCCGTGTGAATCGTGTCTATAAAGACAAAACCGGAGGATTGGTTGTTGATTATCTGGGCATCGCCTCTGACCTGAAAAAGGCTCTTTCCTTTTATTCTGATTCTGGAGGCAAAGGCGACCCTGCGGTTGCTCAGGAGCAGGCTGTACAGCTTATGCTGGAAAAATTGGAGGTGGTTTCCCAAATGTTTCACGGTTTTGCCTATGAACCTTACTTTGAAGCGGATACAGGGCGGAAACTAGCCCTCATCCTTTCTGCCGAAGAACACATCCTTGGTCTGGATCATGGCAAGAAACGTTTCATTGATGAGGTCACGGCGCTTTCCCAAGCCTTTTCCATAGCGATTCCTCACGACCAGGCAATGGATGTAAAAGATGAAGTTGCCTTTTTCCAGACCGTGAAATCAAGACTCCTCAAATTTGACACTACGGGCTCTGGAAAGAACCATGAAGCGATTGAAACGGCTATCCGTCAGGTAATCGACAAATCCCTGGTTACTGAAAAGGTGATTGATATTTTTGATGCGGCAGGGATCAGAAAACCAGATATTTCAATTATTTCGGAAGACTTTCTTCTGGAAGTCAAGAATATGGAGCATAAGAACATTGCGCTGGAAGTCTTAAAAAAACTTCTCAATGATGAAATTAAGTCCCGTTCCAAAAAGAATCTGATTCAAAGTAAAACCTTGATGGAAATGCTGGAAAACTCCATCAAGAAGTATCACAACAAGATTCTCACCGCAGCCGAAGTGATTGAAGAACTCATCAAGCTTTCCAAAGAAATTCGGGAAATGGATCAGGAACCCCAGGAAATGGGGTTATCCGCTTATGAATATGCCTTTTCTACACGGCTATCGCCAGCAATGACAGCGCCAAGCAAGTCATGGAACAGGGTAAACTCCGTGAACTAGCGGTGGTTCTCTATGAAAAAGTTAGGGAAAACGCCTCGATTGACTGGACCATCAAGGAAAGCGTAAAAGCAAAATTGAAAGTCATAGTAAAACGAATTTTGCGTCAATACGGCTATCCGCCCGATATGCAGAGGCTGGCAACAGAAACTGTATTAAAACAAGCCGAATTGATAGCCGAAGAACTGTCCAGGATGGGTTAGTTTGACTGAAAGGGGTTGTAAGCCGGAACCAGTGCCAACAAAATATGTTATAATCGAACGAACCTCAAGAACACTCGGTGTCCTGCCTAATGCAATCAAAGAAAAGCCTTAACTGGAGATGAATAATGGCTAAAATAAATAACAACAGTATCAAAGAAGAAGCGATTGAAAAACAGCTTTGGAAAGCGGCAGACAAGCTTAGAAAAAACATTGATGCCGCTGAGTACAAACATATTGTCCTTGGTCTGATCTTTCTCAAATACATTTCAGATTCGTTTGAAGAACTGCATTCAAAACTGAAAAGCGGAATAGGCGAGTATGCCGGAGCCGATCCGGAAGACAAGGATGAGTACAAGGCGGAAAATGTTTTTTTCGTGCCTGAAATTGCCCGCTGGTCTTATCTGCAAGCCAAAGCCAAACAAACTACCATCGGGAAAGAGGTTGATCAGGCGATGGATGCCATCGAGAAAGACAACCCCTCTCTGAAAGAGGTACTCCCCAAAGTATTTGCCCGTGGCAATCTTGACCCGACCAGTTTGGGCGGACTGATTGATCTTGTAAGCAATATCGCCCTGGGTGACGTCAAAGCCCGAAGCGCCGATGTGCTGGGGCATGTATTTGAATATTTCCTGGGTGAATTTGCCTTGGCTGAAGGAAAACAGGGCGGACAATTCTACACCCCACGAAGTATTGTGGAACTTCTGGTTAAAATGCTGGAACCCTATAAGGGACGTGTTTTTGACCCTTGCTGTGGTTCCGGCGGGATGTTTGTGCAATCGGAAAAGTTTGTGGTAGCACATCAGGGAAAAGTGAACGACATCTCCATTTACGGACAGGAAAGCAACCAGACTACCTGGAGACTGGCAAAGATGAACCTTGCCATTCGTGGCATCGACAGCTCACAGGTAAAATGGAACAACGAAGGCTCGTTTCTCAATGATAGTCATAAAGACCTGAAAGCTGATTTTGTCATTGCCAATCCTCCTTTTAACGACAGCGATTGGTCAGGAGACCTCTTGCGCAAAGATGGACGATGGAAATACGGAACGCCTCCGTCAGGAAACGCCAACTATGCCTGGATTCAGCACTTTCTCTATCACTTGAGTCCCTCCGGGATCGCTGGCTTTGTTCTGGCGAAGGGATCACTCACTTCCAAAAGTTCTGGCGAAGGCGAGATCCGCAAGGCTCTGATTGAAGCGCATCTCGTTGACTGCATCGTCAACCTTCCTGCCAAGTTGTTTTTGAACACTCAGATTCCTGCCTGTCTCTGGTTTCTTTCCCGTAATAAAGCCAACGGCGGCTACCGCAACCGGACTGATGAAATTTTATTTATCGACGCCCGCAACGAAGGCTATCTGATCAACCGCCGAACCAAGGAACTTTCAGAAGAAGACATCCATAAAGTCACCAACACCTATCACGAATGGCGCAAGGTCAATGGCAAGTACGAAGACATCAAAGGATTCTGTAATTCTGCCAGCCTCGAACGGGTCAAAGAGTTGGATTATGTGCTCACCCCAGGACGTTATGTGGGGCTTCCTGATGATGAGGATGATTTTAATTTCAAGGAACGGTTTACCGGCTTGAAAGCGGAGTTTGAGGCGCAATTAAAAGAAGAAGCGGCTCTGAATCAGGCTATTGCTGAAAACCTGGCGAGGATAAAATTATGAAGCAGCTAGATCAACAACCTCTCACAACGGCAACCATCGACACGTTGTATCAAGACATCAAACAACTGATTGAACAAGCCAAAGCCCATGTCGTTACACAGGTCAATCAAGCCTTGGTACTGACCTATTGGCAAATTGGGAAAATGATTAAAATAGAAGTCTTACAGACGGATCGGGCTCAGTATGGAGCGTCTGTTCTCAAGCGGCTTGCTGAGCGTCTTATCCATGAATACGGTAATGGGTTTAGTCATTCCAGTTTGACCCGAATGGCTAAATTTTACGACTATTTCCCTAATCGTGAGATTGTTGTGACACTGTCACAACAATTAAGTTGGTCGCACTTTGTTGAGATCATTAAAATTGAAGATGACGTGAAGCGGGAATTTTATATCAGCATGTGTGCCAATGCTCGTTGGTCAGTACGTCTGTTGAGGGAGCGCATGGACAACATGTTGTACGAGCGTACAGCGATTTCAAAACAACCCGATGCCCTCATTCAACAGGAGTTGGCTCTTTTACAGCAACAAAAACCGGTTACCTCCCAGTTGTTCCTGAAAGACCCCTACCTCCTGGATTTCCTCGACCTGAAAGATAATTTCACAGAAAAGGACTTGGAAGACGCTATTTTGTCCGAACTGGAGCGTTTTATCCTCGAACTGGGCAGTGATTTTGCCTTTCTGAGCCGTCAACGACGTATTCAGATTGGCAGCCATGACTACTACATCGACTTGCTATTTTACCACCGCAAACTCAAACGTCTGGTGCTGATTGAACTTAAACTGGGTGAATTCAAAGCGGAGTACAAAGGACAAGTAGAGCTTTATCTCAAGTGGCTCGCCAAATACGAACAACAACCCGATGAAAATTCACCTATCGCCATTATTTTGTGCGGCGGTAAAGACACTGAAGTCATAGAACTGTTGGATTTGGAGCATGACCATATCCACATTGCGGAATACTGGCTGCAATTACCCCCAAAAGCCATTTTACAAGCCAAGTTACATAAGGCAATGATTGAAGCCAAAGCACGACTGGAGCATCAAAAGAATGAGGGTGAAGATGAGGCTTAAAGGATGCTTAGATGATGCCAACTGATTTTATGTTTCAACTCACAGAGGCAGAAGTTGGCCTTATGGTCTCGCAAAATGCGATACCTTCCAGACAGCATTTGGGAGGATCGTTACCGTATGTCTTTACAGAACAAGGTGTGGCCACTATTTCCACCGTCCTTACGAGTGAAAGAGCGATTGAAGTCAATATACAGATCATGCGTGCTTTTGTGGCCATGCGCCGTTTTCTTGCTTCCAACGCCGAGATTTTTCAACGGCTTGACGCTCGGATTGGGATGACGAATTTGATCGTCTAAGGTCACAATTTGTGACCTTAGAAAAAGAAGAAGCTTTAAGGGGCTACCGGTCTAAAGTGGGACAAAAACGTAGGTTGGGTAGAGCGTAGCGAAACCCAACGAAAAACGGATATTACTGCCTGGATGTTGGGTTTCGCTACCGCTCTACCCAACCTACTGAAATGCTGTCTGTCCCGTCTTAGGCCAGTAACCCAATTGGCACCTTAAACGAAGAGCAGAACTTGAAGTACCCAATTGGCACCTCAAAGACAGATTCTTTAAGGTCGCAAATTGCGACCTTAAACGATCAGCCTAACTTGAGGTCACAAATTGTGACCTCAAACGATAAAAAAATCTTGAAGTCGCAAATTGCGACCTCAAGTTGGAGAGCGTGGAAATGAAATTCCCTCTCAACCTTCTGAACCCTGATTCATAGGATTTAAGGATGCCCCTGATTCCAATGTGGGGCTGCCCGATGATGAGGATGATTTTAATTTCAAGGAACGGTTTACCGGACTCAAAGCGGAGTTTGAGGCGCAGTTAAAAGAAGAAGCGGCTCTGAATCAGGCCATTGCTGAAAACCTGGCGAGGATAAAATTATGAACACAATAGTTAAACCAGAACTCATGCCTGTCGAAAGCTATATTTTCATGATTCGTAGAACACACGTCATGATAGACCGTGATTTAGCTCAACTATACAACGTGGAAACTAAAGGATTGAATCAAGCTGTGAAAAGAAACATCGCACGTTTCCCTGAACAATTCCGGTTTCAACTCACTCATCTTGAAACGATTGAACTGGTCACAAATTGTGACCGGTTCGCCAATCTAAAGCACTCCACCTCTTTGCCCTATACCTTCACCGAACAAGGCGTTGCCATGCTTTCTGCTGTGTTACGTAGTGAAACTGCCGTTAAGGTGAGCGTTCAGATCATGAACGCTTTTGTAGCTATGAGAAAGTTCCTGCTTGCTAACGCCCAGGTATTTCAACGGTTGGACACTCTGGAAATCAAGCAGATTCAAACGGATCAAAAAATTGATCAGATTTTGTCCGCTCTGGAACATAAAAGCGTCCAACCCAAACAAGGCATCTTTTATGAGGGACAGGTCTTCGATGCCTACCAGTTTGTGTCTGACCTCATCCGCTCCGCTGAAAAATCCATCCTGCTGATTGATAACTACCTTGATGATACCGTCTTGCTCCATCTTTCCAAAAGAAAACCAGGCGTCAAGGTGAGGCTCTTGACCAAAACCCTCTCCCCGCCATTGGCCTTGGATATTAAAAAATATAACGAGCAAGATACCTCATCGTTTGAATATCTTTCTGAGGATGACTATAAAAAATGGACACGACGCGTGAACCTAAAGAAAATGATATTCTATTTTCTTATGAAACAAGACTTGGAGAGGCTTCAATTGTACCAAAAGGATTTCGTTGTTGTCTAGGAAGGCGAATGGGATTACTTCGCATAAAGTTTGATCATGTTGAACCTAAATTTCTATTGTATTATTATCTTGTGCCACAATTTCAAACAATTATTAGGGAAAGAACTGTCTTTGGCACGACAGTAGATAGAATTCCCCTTATTGATATGCCTCGATTTCCTATTTTTCTCCCCCCGCTCCCCGAACAGCGAGCCATTGCCTCCGTGCTTTCCAGCCTCGACGACAAGATCGATCTGCTCCACAGACAGAACAAAACGCTGGAAGCTATGGCGGAAACGCTTTTTAGGCAGTGGTTTGTGGAAGAGGCACAATGGAATGGAACATTATCAGAATATATTAAAGTGGATATGCTTTTAAAAGTCCATATTTCAAAGAAACTGGTAATAATGGGATTATTAAAATAACTAATATATCAATGGGTTCAATTGATATAGTAGGGCTTGGTCGTAAGTTCGGCCACCCCCTTAGAATCTAGCTTGCCCATGCCACAGCATAATTTTCTCTGACTCTGGGTCTCAGAGGTAAATCCATGCGATTTAAAAGTTCGTTAAACAGATTTCTGTGCTCACTTTCGAAGAATCGTTGAGCTGCTGTTGTTTGATCGTTTCGTGTAATATGGAAATTGTGCACAGCGGTTAGCGCTGGAATACTGCGATTATTCAAACGGTGTTCTGTATGGTGTCTGAGAGCCAACTGCGCATTTCGTCCTTCGACACAAGAGGATGAGCGTTGAAACAAATAAGCACAATCCTTTGCCGTTTTGTAAAGTTCTTGAAACTGCTCTTTTGTGAATTGAGACAATGGTCCATCTCGGCGATATAATTTTTCCAGTAGTGCTTCTGCTTTTTTGATGAGAGACTCCCTTTGTTCAGTCTCTTTTTGTAAGGGGGCAATTCTTTTAAAATACAAGGCAGGAATCCAGAGGTTGAGCAGTTCCCACTTCATTTCTTCTGATGCATGGGTATCCGATACCATCTGTTGAATGGTCAGGAAAAAGAAAGCCAGAGTTCCCACCATTTTATCAATGAGTTTTCTGGCTTTGTTAACATGCTTTTTTGCTCTGTCAGAAAGGGATTCGATTGCTGCGTCAATTTGCTTAAAAC
>JBBCAX010000095.1:0-45858 GCA_051382335.1 Deltaproteobacteria bacterium TL4 | reverse complement strand
CATGCATGTATTTTTTGTTTTGGTCACAAAAACATGAGTTCGTGAGCGCAAAAGGATGATGAAAACACATCATTTCCAACAGGCTAAAAGCTAAATGCTAATACCTTACACCTACCTGCACAGGTCGCAAAATTCCAGGGCATAGCCTTGGGGTGGGATGATGAAAATACACTTGAAAGATAATTATTTTTTTCCAAAAGCAGTGTTCTCGTTTTTGTCTCCGTGCTCGTAAATGTGCTCGTGCTCGAACCCTTTCATTCGTTCACGAACACGAACACGAACACGAAATCCAAGGAGTAAAATAGGAACAATTTAAGAACACTAGTACATAGTCAGCTTTTATTTTTCGGGTTCGGTAGGCTGGGATTACATGCCCAGCTTTTGCGAACGTTGTTTTTATCGGGCACGTAGTCCCGAGCTACCACAAATTTAAAGGCTGACAGTGTACTAGTTGACCCTTGTTTTCATCCTCCCAACCCTGAAGTCCGTTTCAGTGGACTTCTGTCCTTGTTTTTCGGGATGAAACCCGAGGCTACCGTTTTTTTAGGGTGCCGTTGTTTGGATGAATGGCTAGAGAGAGCTGTCCGGAAATGGGTTTGAGGTTGGGAGCCTTGGGGCAATACCTATATGTGGCTACTCCCTTAAGCCCAATACCCGTGAATGTAATCGTGTTTATTATAAATTTCAGTATGTTATACAATATCAGCATTTTCTCAGTTGGCTACCCACTTAAAGTGGGACATTGGTAGGCGGGGATTACATGCCCCGCTTTTCTGAGCGTTGAGGTTGCCGGACACGTAGTTCCGGCCTACCATCGAGGTATCCCGGGTTAAGTGAGTAGCCCTCAGTTTGAGCCCTGAAAGGGTGTAGTTATAGATAGTGCTCAAGATAAGTTTTATTCTGGGAGCGCGGGCGTCCCGCCCGCTTTTGCGAGCAAGATGCCCGCGCTCCCAGGACAAAACTTTCCTGGACAGCTATATTATCAATTTTTTTCCTCCTTGAATGGGTAACCACCCCGGCTACCCACTTAAGCCGGGACACAGGGTAGGATGTGTTAGCGAGCTTGCGAGCGTAACGCATCAGGCAGATACGGGTTTATTGATGCGTTATGTCTAACGGCTAACACCTCCTACTTTGAATAGCTGTCCCGGCTTAAGTGAGTAGCCACCACCCCATACGGGGTCGTCACCTAAGTGAGGAACAGAAAAAGAGGTTGGATTGAGAAACTTACGATGGATCCAAAACTCCGGGTACTGCGTTTTTATCGGGCAGGACTGGGGCTTGATCTGCAATTCCTGCTTAGGTGGATACCCAGAAAACAAGGGGCATTACTCTGTTTATTGTGCGAAACAGCACAAAATACTTGGCATTACATGGATTTGAATGCTGTAAATTTCCAAGAGGACGCAGGGTCGTTTTGACCTAATATTATTTACAAGGAGGTAATCATGGGAATGCGAATTAATAAAAATATGGAATCTGTTAGAGCGCATCGCAGCTTGGTAACAAATGATCAGCAACTTGGGAAATCGTTAGAACGATTATCCTCAGGGTTGAAGATCAACACCGCGGCTGATGGACCCGCGTCTTTAGTCATTTCTGAGAATATGCGGGCACAGATTTCTGGTTTAAATCAAGCAATCAATAACAACGAATCCGCAGTGTCCTTAGTCCAAACGGCAGAAGGTGCCTTAACGGAAGTAAGTCGACTTCTGATTGACGTCCGTCAACGAGCGATTCACGCGGCGAACGAAGGCATCAACGACGACGCAATGCTGGAAGCCGATCAATCGGAAATTGAAAATGCACTATCCGCTATTGATCGTATTGCCCAAAGCACTCAATTCGGCAAACAAAAGCTTTTGGATGGCAGCAAGTCCGCAAGTGGAAATGCGACAGGGACAGGACTCGCCTTTGTTAGTGCGAATACGGCGACAATGAATTCTGGCTCCGAGGGCTATGACATAAAAATTAAGAAGGAAGGAAAACAAGCTTCCTTTGTCAATTCAGGTCAACTGACCGCGGAGATGATTAAAGCCGGTGAGTCTTTGACTGTTCGTGAAGGTGGAAAAGAAGCGACCTATACGACATCCGAGACTGATACCGTTGAAGGGGCGATTGGCGCTTTTGCCGCTGCCGCTAAAAGAGCAGGACTTAAAGTTGCGATCAAGGGATCTGCTGACGGAAAAATTATGATTAATCATGAGGAATATGGTTCCAAGCATACTTTTGAAGTTCGAAGTTCCACCGCTGGAGTCTTGAGTGATGTGGCCAACATGGAGATCAATGTCAATAATGGGATTGATATTGAAGGAACTATCAACAATGAGAGTGCTGAAGGCGATGGTCAAATCTTGACAGGACGACGAGGAAACCAAACGACTGACGGTTTAAACGTCCGTTTTAATGGAAATCCAGAGGTGTCCATTGATCCTGAAGTTGGAACCAGTGTTGGGCGAGTGAACGTCACTCAAAATGCGTTAAAATTCCATGTTGGCGCCAATGAGGGACAAATTGTCTCGGTTAATTTACTGGATACCAGTTCCACGCAGATGGCTCGCAGAGTTGAGAATGTCAGTGGCTTTAACTCATTGGCAGATATTGATGTGAGCACAGGTCAAGGCGCTCAAGACGCGATTCGTATCGTTGATAGAGCCATTGAAGAACTTTCTTCTAACCGAGGGGCTTTAGGCGCATTCCAGAAAAACACGCTGGAAAGTAACCTCTCAAGCTTGAGAGTTTCTTCTGAGAATTTATCTGCGGCAGAGTCGAGCATCCGTGATGTGGATATGGCTCAAGAACTGACCAACTTCACAAAACATCAGATTTTGAATCAGGCGGCGACCGCTCAACTAGCTCAAGCCAACGCCTTACCACAAAATGTGTTGCGATTACTCAATTAACAACGCTATTGCGCTCTAGGTTGTCTCTTTAAACAAGCTTGGTAGCGGACAGCAGGAATATTTTCCTGCTGTCCTTCATAACAGCCCTCTTTTTACGAAAAGGGGACACGGGCGCATACGGCAATTGGGGAATACCTTTTTAACCTTGGGAGGAGTTTCAGATTTTAGCCCAGCGATTGATTACTGGACTAAAATCGGACGGTCCTTAACGCCCATGTTTCGGGTATTTTTGAAAGGCTTTTTTTTTACAGGGGCTATTCACTCAGGCGAAAACCATAGGTGTTCGGGGTTTTTGTAAGAAAGTGGTAGAAGGGGACTACGTGCCCCTCACTTTGCCGGGCATGTAATCCCGGCCTACCAATTAATTTCAGGCTTCGTTGTGAGACTTGTCTCATGGTGGTTTTGTAAGAAAGTGGTAGAAGGGGACTACGTGCCCCTCACTTTGCCGGGCATGTAATCCCGGCCTACCAATTACTTTCAGGCTTCGTTGTGAGACTTGTCTCATGGGGGTTTTGTAAGAAAGTGGTAGAAGGGGACTACGTGCCCCTCACTTTGCCGGGCATGTAATCCCGGCCTACCAATTACTTTCAGGCTTCGTTGTGAGACTTGTCTCATGGGGCTTAAGTGGGTAGCCGAATATTATTTAAGACGCAGACTTACTGTTTTTTCATGGTTTTCTATGGATAGGAAACTGAAATTCCAAGAGGACGTTATTAAGCCAGATTGGCTTTAAATCACACAAGGAGGTTTATATGGCATTGCGAATCAATAAGAATGTGGAGGCTATGAGAGCCCATCGCAATCTAGTAACCAATGACACAAAACTTGGAAAATCACTGGAAAGATTATCTTCTGGAATGAAGATCAACGCAGGTGCGGATGGTCCTGCCTCTCTAGTGATTTCCGAAAATATGCGGGCCCAGATTTCAGGGCTAAACGAAGCCATCAATAACAACGAATCCGCCGTTTCGTTAGTACAAACTGCAGAGGGCGCGTTAACGGAAGTCAGTCGGCTTCTCATTGATGTTCGTCAAAGAGCGATTCATGCGGCAAACGAAGGCATCAATGATGACGCCATGCTGGATGCGGATCAATCAGAAATTGAAAATGCCCTGGCTGCCATTGATCGAATTGCTCAAAGTACTCAATTCGGAAGGCAAAAACTCCTGGATGGAAGCAAGTCCGCCAATGGAAACGCGACAGGTCCGGGGTTGGACTTTGTCAGCGCTAATACGGCAACGAAGGACTCTGGCAATTTGGGATTTGATGTGATCATCACCCGAAAAGGTGAGAAATCGGCCATCGCCAGTACAGCGCCACTTACCAAGGAAATGGTAATGGCCGGTGAAAAATTGACCATCGGTGAGGGGGGAAAAGAAGCTTCTTATACCACTTCTGAGTCCGATACGGTAGCAGGTGCCATCAGCGCCTTTGCGGCGGCAGCCAATCGTGCGGGGATTAATGTTGATATTCAGGGCACCGAGGATGGTCGGATTATTATTGCTCATAATGAGTATGGTTCCAAACATAACTTCCAGGTTCGGAGTACGACCGCAGGAGTGTTGAGTGCGCAAGGCAACATGGAATTTAATGTTAACAATGGAGTCGATATTCAAGGAACCCTTAACGGTGAAAGTGCTGAAGGTGATGGTCAATTATTGACGGGAAGACGGGGTAACCAGACCACTGATGGACTCAGTATTCGTTATAGTGGAAATGAGGAGATTCCCATCGATTCAACTAATGGTACCGCTGTTGGTAAAGTTCATGTTTCTCAGAATGGCTTACGTTTCCAAGTGGGCGCGAATGAAGGACAATTAGTCGCGGTCAACTTATTGGATACCAGTTCGACTCAAATGGGACGGAGGGTCAAAAATGAAAGCGGATTTAACGCGTTAGCTGACATTGACGTCCGTAGTGGCCAGGGAGCTCAAGATTCCATTAGATTAGTGGATCGTGCCATTGAAGAATTGGCCGCTAATCGGGGATCCCTTGGAGCCTTCCAGAAAAACACCTTGGAAAGCAACTTGTCCAGTTTAAGAATTGCTTCTGAAAATTTATCTGCGGCTGAATCGAGTATCCGTGATGTGGATATGGCTGAGGAATTGACCAATTTAACAAAACTTCAGATCTTAAATCAATCGGCAACCGCGCAGTTAGCTCAGGCGAATGCTTTGCCGCAGAATGTATTGCGGTTGCTTAATTATTAAACTCAGACTTTGTCATCAAGGTCAGAGACCCCCTTTTCCCTTTTTAATTAACGGAAAGGGGAAGAGGGTGTCGCAAAGTACTCAATAGAACCAACACCCTGTTGGCTCACTATTGAATGAGGATTGATGAAGATAAAACGGAAGTATGTTAGAGCATGAATCTTTAGGAGTAGAGGTTAGTATGACGATTAGTATCAAAAACAACACGGCCTCGGTGAATTCCTTGAGGTATCTTGGGAAAGCACAGGATGCCTTGGGACAATCGCTGGAACGTTTATCGTCTGGTGAAAGGATTAATAAAGGCTCAGATGATCCGTCAGGTTTGATCATTTCTGAAAACTTGCGAGGACAGATTTCTGGGATTCAACAAGCGATTTCCAACTCTGAATTTTCAATTTCCATGATTCAGACGGCAGAAGGGGCACTAACGGAAGTGAATAACTTGCTGATTGAAGTTCGGCAATTAGCGGTAGCGGCGGCCAATGAAGGCGCCAATGATATGAATTCTATTGCGGCATTGCAGGCCCAGCTCAGTGACGCTTTGGAAAGTATCGACAGGGTGTCCACACAAACCCGGTTTGGGAATAAAACCCTTTTAGATGGAAGCCGGGGAACGATAGGCGTTACCAATTCGGACCTGATCCAGTTTGTTAACGCATCAGCCAACTCAAAGACCTCTCCCGTCAATGGGTATGATGTTAATGTGACCCAATTACCGACTCGGACGACAGCGACGTCTGCCCTCAATAATGATCTGGTGGAAGGTCTTCAATTGTCTCTCAGGGAAGGCAGAAATTCCGTAACCGTCGTTGCGGAAGAAGAGGAAACGGCAACCAGTTTTATTGGAAAACTTCAAGAGGTGGCGAAGCAAGCACATCTGAATGTATCCATTGATTATGAGCCTGAGGCAAAGATGGTTGCCATTCAGCATCAGGACTTTGGTTCCAATCCTTCATTCAGTATCACCACCTCCAAAGCCGGAGTATTTGGAACTCAGCCGGGAGATAAGGAATACAAAAATGGTACCGATGTCGCTGGAACGATTGGGACGGAAGCGGCAAGCGGTGTTGGCAATGTCTTAACCGGGAATCGCGGAAACCGCAATACCGATGGTTTGTCTGTCGTGATCAATGGCAAAACCACGGGTTCACAAGGTTCGGTCAGTGTCATGCAGAATGCCTTGGTGTTTCAAATCGGGCCCAATGCGGATCAACAGCTGAGTCTGACTTTAGACAATACCGGAACTTCCGCTTTGGCTCGCAATGTTGAGAATGAAAGTGGTTATAAAAACTTGTCTGATATCAATGTGACCACCTCTCAAGGTGCTCAAGACAGCATTAAAATGGTTGACAAAGCCATCTCACAGATGGCAGGAATTCGAGGAAAATTAGGTTCTTTTCAGAAAAACGCGCTGGAAAGTAATGTGGCCAGCTTACAAATCGCCGCGGAAAATTTAATCGCCGCGGAATCCAGTATCCGGGATACGGATATTGCTTATGAGTTAGCCGAATATACCAAAAGCCGAATTTTAACGGAAACCAGCGCGGCCTCTGTCGCTCAGGCAGGAGACATTAATAAACATTCGCTCATGCGCTTATTGCGTGAGTAGTGAAAACCGTTTAATGCGCGAGTTCTTATCAGGGAAATTCATCGCTGGTGGATAGGATAGGATGTGGTGTGAGGAATATTGAGGACTATGAATTTAGAAGATACGATTGCCGCGATTTCAACGGCAATGGGTCCCGCTGGAATTGGTATTATCCGTGTGAGTGGACGCCGTGCGTTGGCCTCCCTGAGACCGATCTTTAAACCAGCAAAAGCAGCGCTCTCTGTGGATCAACTGGAATCTCATAAAATGGTTCTGGGATGGATTATGGAAGAGCGTCGCTTTCTGGATGAAGTCTTGCTCGTCACTATGCGGGCACCCCATTCGTATACGACTGAAGATATGGTCGAAATTCATTGTCATGGGAGTGTTCTGATTCTGCAGAGTATTCTGAAATTAATTCTGAAGCAGGGAGTTCGCCTTGCTCAACCAGGCGAGTTTACCCAACGTGCTTTTTTACATGGTCGTTTGGATTTGACTCAAGTCGAAGCCGTTTCTGATTTAATTCATGCGCGTTCCCGTTTGGGGATGCAGGTTGCGGTAAATCAAATCCGGGGAAAACTGTTTCAAACCATCCAGCGCCTTAAGGAAGAAATGGCGGATGTTTTGGCATTGCTTAATGCCAGTATTGACTTTTCTGAAGAAGACGAGGAATTTACTCATCAAGAAGACTGCTTAAAAAGATTGCGCCATATTCGTTTGGAGTTAGAACAGTTGTTGACCTCTGCAGACCAGGGAAAAATCATGCGGGATGGTATTGGCGTTGCGTTAATAGGACGTCCCAACGTGGGAAAATCCAGTTTACTCAATGCGCTGCTAAAAGAGCAACGAGCGATTGTTACGGATATCCCTGGAACCACCAGAGACATTCTGGAAGAAAATCTCCAGATGGAAGGCTTGGCGATACGCTTGATGGATACGGCAGGAATTCGGGAAACTACCAATCCTGTAGAAATAGAAGGGGTTCAACGATCCAGAGATGCTTGGGCTTTGGCGGAAATGGTCTTGCTGGTTTTGGATGCGTCGGAAGATCTAAGTAAGGAAGACCTGGCTTTGATTCACAGGGCAAATTGCGAAAAAACATTAGTAATTTTGAACAAGGCCGATTTGCTCCAGGGGAAGCAGCCTGAATGGATGTCCCAAGTCCAAGCCTTCGAAAGTCTGCTGATTTCCACACGGTCAGCAAACGATATCAAGGCCTTGGAACATCTAATTTTCCGTCGGAGTCTCAAGGCGGAGGTTGTTTCCGAGGAACAAGTCATGATTACTAATCTACGGCAGCAACAAGCAGTCCAAAAAGCGTTGCATTCCATTCAGTTCGCTTTAGAAGGGCTGGAACTCAACACTGGAGAGGAATGTGTTGCTGTGGATCTGAAAAACGGACTCAGTGCCGTTGGAGAAGTTGTGGGTGAAACCACGGCGGAGGATTTGTTAAATCGCATTTTTTCGGAGTTTTGTATTGGCAAATAAACCCTTAGCCGAAGCGGATTCAATCCTGCTGTTGAAAAAAAAACTGTCTTTACTCCATGAACTGTTACAACTGTCACAGAAACAACTCACGTTGTCGATGGGGATAGAACTGAACGCGTTATTGGATCATAAAGACCAATGTCTCCAAAATCTGCGTAAAACAGACGACGTGATCTCCGTTTGGGAACAACAATATCCACGAGGCTGGAATGAAAGGGAGCGTCAACTCCTGGAGCAGGTACCCCTCCTCCTTCAAGACTTGTGGGATTCCGAAGAACAGTTTGAACAAAAACTCAAAAAAGAGAGAGTCAGCCTTTCAGCAGAATCTCAAAATTTAAAGACCCATTCACAGCTTAAAAATTATTTAAATTCAGGAAAACCCGCAGGAAAAAATTTAGCTTTTAGACGCTAAGGAAAGGAGGAGGGATCAGGTTCAGGAAAGATTCTTAGAGCATATCCCGCAGAAACCCTATTGGAAAATGCCTCGGTGCTCCAAAATGCGGGTCGGATTCAATCGGTCATTGGATAATAGTCAAAGAGATGAGGGACCATGCTGCATTCCGGTTATCAAATCGAAGCCTTTCTGAATGCTTTTCGCAAACGACAGGGATATCAGCAAGTCGCTCTGCATTCCATCGATCATCTGGATCTTTCAGAAGAAGGAAGGCGTGATGCGCAGATACGGGTTCCTGTTTCTAAACCTCATTTGAATTCCGAATGGATTACGCCTCAAAATATTCTGGAATCCATTGCCGACCAGACCCCCCTGGACCCCGCCATTGAATATGAGCAACAACGTCGGGCGGGCATGTTTCTGGATCCTCCCTACCTTCCTCCTAAAAATACGCCTGAAATACAAAGAGTGTATGATTATCTGGGAGCGTTTCGTCAAGCTTATGAACAAGCGCAACAGGTTCCGTCAGAAAAAGAAACAGGCGCCGGAGTTTCTCCCGCAAGCGCAGGGCAACCGGATCTGCGAAAATCAGGTGCCTCATTGACGCAACAGCAAACAAGCCGACCCTCTCCAGTTAAAGCGCAGGTGCCTCCGCAGCAAGCAACGCCGGAAGTGTCAACGCTACTGGAAAATAAAGAGGATGACTTTGAAGTGGATGAAGATAGTCAAAGAACCGGAGAACTCATTGAGTCCGATGTTGTTTATGGAACAGCACACATTACGGATGAATCGATCATGGAATTTATCTATAATTATCCAGATAGCGCGCTTAAATTTTTATTTAGAAAACAAATGGATGGAACACCTCTTAGCAAACCAGTTCAAACTATCTACGAAGAATGGCAAAAAAGGGGGTTATCGCGAAATAAACTGCGTCAGGGGATCTTGCAGTTAATGGAGTGGTCCCAATTACCTAAAGCCTCCATCGAAGAACTCTATTCAATGCTGCGAGATAAGCTTTATGACCTCAAGCACAATCAATAATCAAGTTATAGACGTTCATTTAAATAATTTCATTGGAATTACTGTGGAGTACCAAAGCTTGCTTTGGCAAAATTCAAAGAAAAGCTTTGGCTTTTCTGGTCAAAGCAAGCTTTGACACTCCTAATCATGAGTCGATTAAATGGGTCATCCAAAATATACATGCTGAATTTATTTAAATGCATGTCTATAGCTTGCTTTAAAATAAATTTACATCTATTACCTTCCTAGACATTCTTTGTTTCAACTACATATTCTTTGTGCCTTAGCGAAATCCAAAAAAAAACTATTTTGATTTAAAGAGGAGGAACCATGACTTCCGTAATAGACAGATTACTCTCAACTAAAATATCGTATGCGTTTCAAAACATTCAGGACGAGTCTTTCAAAGCATATCTTGTTCAGGAATTACTGGATCAACTGAATGATTTGGAAGGAAAATGGAGAAAAATCCACTACACGGAACAAGTCCTTGAATACCGCGTTCAACTTGAACGTGCCCGGTTTCGACTTGAAGAAATCAAACGGTTTCTGCTCAAAAATTCAGGGCCCAAGGCCGTCCTCTTCATTTGTGGTGAAATTCATGATTTTGTTTCACTTCATCTAAGGTCTTCTGAACCTAAAAAGACAAAGATTCCCTCTCAAGAGCAAGAGCAAATTTCACAATTGATTACCATCATCAGCACCTATTATTTTGCCAAACAAGCCGAACTGGATTTAGTTTCCATCCAGGATGCCGCCGAACAATTAAAACGATTTAAAGCCAGATTGCTAGAGATTTTAGGCTAACGCCATTTCATCCAATAAATTTTACTGACCCCAAAGTGTTATGATTGAAATAAAAAGGGCCCCCGTTAAACTACCAGCGATGTCTCTACGGTATTTGTTGCTGATGCTCAGCGTTGGTTTTGTGTTGAGTAGTTGTTCTTTCACCGATTTTGCGGTCAATACCGGTGCGGAAATTGTGGTTCCAGGGAGTACCCGAGCGATTCTTGAAGAAACAGATTTGGAATTTGTCAAAATGGCAATTCCTGCTAATGTGAAGCTGATCGAAGGGATTCTGGAACTTTCCCCTCACAATAAAATCCTCAATGAAGTTCTGGCCCAAAGCTTTCTTTTTTACTCATTGGCCTTTGTGGACGAAGAATATCAAAAACTGAAATTCAGTGATCAAGAAGAACAGGCCGCTCTTTTTTCTCAGAGAGCACAGGCGTTCTACCTTCGTGGCAGAAGCCATGGCCTTCGAATCTTTGCGGAACATGAAAAGTTCATGACCCACCTCTTTGGAAAGTTGGAGTCCTTTGAACCATCGCTGCAAGAATTAGAAAAAGAAGAGGTCCCGGGATTGGTCTACTTGAGCATGAACTGGCTGCTCTATATTACTCATAACATGAACCATCCTCAAGAAATCATTCATATTGGCAGAATCAAAATGATGATCCAACGAGCGATTGACTTAGATGAGTCCTTTTTTTACGGGTTTCCTCATATCGCCATGGGGGCGTTTGAGGCGTCTATTCCTCAGATTCTTGGAGGAAATCCCGAGAAAGGGAAACAGCATTTTGAACGGGCCATTGAACTTACGAATGGAAAGTTTCTTTTAGCTCAAGTAATGTTTGCCCAGTCCTATGCTGTCCAAATGTTGGATGAAACACTGTTTGATCAGCTTTTAAAACAAGTCCTGACCGCACCGGACGACTTGCTGAAAGAGGCGGCCTTACCCAATGCCATCGCAAAAGTTCAGGCAAGAAGGCTGATCCAGCAAAAGAATGATTTATTTTAACGCCTCGGGATATGGACCGCAGATAAACGCGGATTTAAAAAAACTTTTAAATCCGCGTTTATCTGCGGCTGAATAGTATGATTTATAAATAGGAGCATCTCAATGAATTGGAACCGTTTTACCGTGATGTTACTCGTCGGTTTAGGCCTTCTACCCTTCGCTGTCCAAGCTAAAAAGGTAACCGTTAAATTCGCGCTTGTTGCGCCAGAAGGAACCAGTTGGGTCAAAGCGGCGCGGAAAAGTTTCTTGGCCATTAAAAAACAAACAGGGGATCAGGTTGTCTTCAAAATGTATGCAGGCGCAAAACAAGGGGAAGAATCGGTGGTTTTGCAAAAAATGCGAATCAATGCTGTCCACGCGGCAGGATTTACCAGCGTTGCGCTCAGTGAAATTGTGAAAGAATATCAAGTTTTGGGGCTGCCTGGACTTTACGAAAATTATAAAGAATTAGATTACGTTTTAGCTAAAACGCGTTCGTTTTATGAACAGAAATTTGAAGAAAAAGGCTTCATCTTTCTGGGATGGGCTGAAATCGGGCCGATCTATGTGTTTACCAATACTCCAGCCAGAGACCATGAAGATTTCAAACATGTCAAAATGTGGGCGATGCCGGGAGAACCCATCGCCCCTGTCGCTATGAAAAAATTTGGCATGTCTCCGATTACTGTCCCCTTAACCGATGTGTTGATACAACTCGAATCCAATGCCTTGAACGGTTTTGCCAATCCTCCAATGGGCGCTTTGGCGCTTCAGTGGTACCGCAGAGCCCAATACATGGGACATTTGCCACTTCTCTATTCAACAGGGGGTGTCGTGATGAAAAAGAAAACTTGGGATAACATCAAACCTGAACACCAACAACTCGTCAAAACACTCATGTGGGAACTCTCCAAAACTCAAACTCAACAGATGAGGATTGAAAATGCAGAATCCATTGAAACTTTAAAAAAGGCAGGAATTCAAATTATCGAATATACCCCTGAATCCATTGCGATCACCAAAAAGTCGAACCTTGAATTACAGGAATATTTTATAGACAAATACTACAGCGCAGAGCTTTTAGCACAAGTTCGAAACTATATTCAAGAAGTCCGTAACCCCTAGAGTGCTGATGAACTGGAAATTCTTATTTGACCTTGACCGGCTGATCGGAAAAATTGAAGTGGGTTTACTCTCTTCCATTCTGATGGGAATCCTGATGCTCTTCTCATTGCAAACGGTATTGAGAAATGTTTTTTCAACCGCCTTGCTTTGGATTGATCCTCTGGTATTAAACAGCCTCTTGTGGATTATGATGTTGGGCGGTTCCCTTGCAACCCTGGATCAACGACACATGAGCATTGATTTAACAGGGAAACTGCTTTCTGTCAAACAACGTCACCTTGTCGCGATTGTTACCAGTTCCGTAGCAGCCCTGGTTGTATGGTTCATGGCGTCGGCGGCAGTCGACTTTATTGTATTAATGAAAGCCTCTGACGCCTTGGAATCCGCGCATTTACCGATTCCTCAGGCGATTTCAAAAATGATTATTCCTGTGGGTTTCTATTTGATCTTTGCCCGCTTTGTTTTACGGGCCCTCGAACATATACTGACCTTGGCAGGTGTTGACGTAGGACTGCCACCAGAATTGGATGAATTTGATGTCTTAAAGCACTAATCCCTCACTAATCTGGCTACTCGTTTAATCCGGGACACCTCGATGGTAGGCCGGAACTACGTGTTCGGCAAACTCAACGCTCAGAAAAGCGGGGCATGTAATCCCCGCCTACCCATGTTCCGCTTAAGTGGGTAGCCACTAATCTTATATTGCGCTTGAATCTTTTATGACTTTACTTGCCAATCTTGCCGCCATTTTCTTTGCCGTTTTGGGAACTCCGCTTTTTGTTGTGCTTGGAGGGTTAACACTCGTATTGTTTTACCTTTCTGAGAGTGAAGCCTCTTTGTTCATCATCAATCTCGCCAATGTCTCAACACAGCAAACCTTTGTCGCCATTCCGTTATTTACCTTTGCGGGGTATTTACTTGCGGAAAGCCAAGCGCCAACGCGTATTATTAATTTGTCCAGAACCCTGATCGGTTGGTTTCCTGGAGGACTGGGGATTGTGGCCTTGCTCACCTGTAGTGTTTTCACCGCGTTTACCGGCGCCAGCGGAGTCACTATTATTGCGTTAGGAGGATTATTGCTCCCGGCTTTAATCAAAGATGGCTATGGAGAACAGTTCAGCTTAGGCCATATTACAGCGTCAGGCGGACCTGGCGTTTTGATTTTTCCAAGTATTCCGCTCATTCTCTATAGCATCATTTCCGGCGCTTCATTCGATGAAATGAAAATTGCGACAATCCTGCCTTTTGTTCTGATGTGCACCCTGATTGCGCTCTATTGCATCTATAACGCAAAAAAACAAAACATCCCCCGTCATCCGTTTGATCTCCAAACCGTCAAGACTTCGTTTTGGGAAGTCAAATGGGAATTGGGAGTGCCTGTGATTGTCTTTGGCGGAATCTATGGAGGCTATCTTACCGCGGCAGAAAGCGCGGTGATTGCGTCTTTATATACTCTGATTGTAGAAATCTGGATCCACAAAGATCTCAGTTTCAGAGGAGATTTACCTAGAATTGTTCGTGAATCTATGGTACTGGTCGGCGGAATTTTTTTGATTATGGGGGCGGCGTCGGCCATGTCGAATTATTTGGTTGATGAAGAAGTCCCTGATCAACTATTCGAATGGCTTCAAAACTACATTGACAATCAATACATGTTTTTATTGGTGCTTAGCCTCTTCTTGTTGGTGGTAGGCGCGATGCTGGATATTTTTTCAGCAATCATGGTGGTGGTCCCGTTGATTGTCCCCGTCGCCACTTCTTATGGAATTGATCCGATTCATTTAGGCGTTATTTTTTTAGCCAATTTGGAACTGGGTTATTGTACGCCCCCTGTGGGCATGAATTTATTTATTGCCAGCTTCAGATTTGAACGTCCCGTCATGGAACTCTATCGCGCGGCCCTGCCTTTTCTTGCGTTTCAAATCGTGGCGTTGGCCTTGGTGACGTTTATTCCCTGGTTAAGTCTGGTCTTCATCCGTTAAAGGACGCTTTATGGAATATATTCTGGTTTGCCCTATTTCCAAAGAAGTGGGGGAAGAATCCTTAAATATCATGACACAGTTGAGAACACGTCCTGTTAAGGGAGCCTATACCAATGAAATTCATGATTGTTTGATCAGTGTTTCCCGTGCAATTTCCGAATATCATTTTGTGGAACCTCTGGAGCTGCTGAAGGTGGGTTCCTTTGGCAAGAAAATGGTGCATGCAGGCGTCAATGCGGGTCTCAGCATTACGTCCAAAGTGGGGACAAAACTCATTCGGAACATGGAGCGTGAGCAGCTTTTGTTGTACGCGAATTATCTGGAAAACCTGTTTCATCCTCATCCAACTCCCACAGAAGGTAAGGAATATTACATGTCTTGCTCGGTATCAGCAGAAGTTGCGGAACAAACGCTCAATACCATAAAGCGCTTACGAAATGACCCCACACCTAAAAAATATACGCAAGTGCTTCATGATGAGCTGGTCAATATGTCAACCTCCATGTTGACTCATTATTACATTGATCCTCTGGCTTTGCTGCGGATCGGTCATTTTGGGAAAAGAATGGCGGAAATAGGCGTGAAAGGCGGGCTTGGCATTATTTCCAGTATCAGTTCCCGCCTGTTTGATCATCTTGAGCAAGAGCAGCTCATCCTTTATGCCGATTATGTGGAAAGCGTGGTTCAACCCAAACATTCAGCCTAAAGTGCTTAAACCGACTCCTGTTGGTAGACATACATGGGGCAAACCGCATTGTGTAATAGATAATCGGTATTGCTCCCCATAAACAGTCTTGCCATCAGCGTATGTGAATGGGAAGGCAACATAATCAAACCCGCATTCAACTCCTGCTGCAACTCCAGGATCTTCATATAAGGTTTTCCGACTTTATGAAAAGTCTTATATTCTGATATTACATGACGTTCTTCAACATAGCGGCTCAATATTTTAACCTCGTCAGAAATTTCGGCTTCTCGTTCTATTTCATCTAATCGACCGCTCATCTCATGAGCCTCCTGATCCCAGCTACTTTCCATGTTATAATAAATATACTCAGGATTTTCATCAACATGGATGAAATTTAAGACAGCCCCTGTTTTGTGTGCCCACTTATCCGCAATTTTAATCAAGGGTTCACCAATTTCAGTATAATCAAGAGGAACAATCACCTGCTTGTCATTAAATTCCTGTTTATGCTGTTTGTAAATATAGAGGGGACATTTACTGTGATGAAGTACATATTTCGTATTACTTCCTAAAAACAACCGTTCCAACATCGTATGCTCATGAGCTCCCATCACCATTAATTCGGGCTTAATCTGCTTGGCAACCTCAATGATTTCCATATAGGAAATGCCAATCCGGTAATCAACCTGAAATTGAGACTTGATATTACGCTGCTTGACAAACGATTCCAACTGCTCGGTTTGTGCTTGCGCATTATAATCTGAACTAAAGCCTATATGTAAAAAATGCAGTTGAGCGTTCAAATGTTGTCCCCAGGTATCGGCTACAGTTACGACTTCATCCACAATCCCACTTTTATCCAATGGAACTAAAATTTGCTTCGTCATAATACCTCCGTTGCTCCAATTTTTAACCACGTTTTATTCATTTTTAAAAATAAGTTACTGGACGTAATTATGGCTCTCTTCCACTACAAAATCAAATTATAAAAATGTTAGCGGCGAACGATGAGATCCTAAGACACATGAAAAAACTGCGGAAATTTATGGCAACTATGATGCTAATAACTTATACTTGAACTGGAGTCAGTGGACCCCCTTGGGAAAAATACCAACAAACCATGAAAATCAACCCTCTTAACTAAAGAAAGGCCCTCATGGAAAAAATGTCTGAAGACGCACCCAAAAATATTTTCAGTTTAAAACTACAACAAGCCGAAGAATTTTTTATAAACGAGTTTAAAAAATTTCAGAAGAATTTAGAGGCAGTTTATCGTGAAGATTTAGTGAATTTGGGAATGCCCGAAAAAGAAGCCACCGTACACGCCCAAAAGCAATCAAAGTCGCATTTCAAGAAATTCAGAAAAAAATATTTAAGACAACACCGTGAACATTTGCTAGGAGAGGCCCATATCCGAAGCCATCCCGATTACGGCAAGTAGCCGTTAGGGCAAGGTGCGCTGAGGCATCTTGCCTATCCTTGAAATGTTTTCGGCACGGGTTCCCTTCACTTTGGAAATAGAATATTACCGTTTGTTTTGGATAAGCTTGAACCTTCCTTTAAAGATCGTTATTGTCCCGGATTAAAGGCCTCAAATTCAATGGTGATACCCCATCAAGACGCTGAATCCTCTTTTATTGTTTAGGACTTACCAATATTCAGCATAAAAAAATTTCCGAATATTGAAATGATACGAACACAACTTCATGGACCTCAATCATGATGACATGGTTTCAAGCCGCAATCTTAGGACTGGTACAGGGATTAACCGAATTTTTACCCATTAGCAGTACGGCGCACTTACGCATTATTCCCCTCCTGGCAGGGTGGGAGGACCCCGGGACGGCTTTTTCTGCTGTAATTCAATTAGGCACCTTGGTTGCGGTCATTCTTTATTTTCGCGAAGAAGTCCTGGACCTGATTGTTGCGGCAATTCAAAGTCTCCTGAAACGTAATCTGTTAATGTCCAATGACTCCAAACTGGCATGGGCTATTGCTTTGGGGACTATCCCCGTGGTGGTCTTGGGGTTGTCTTTTAAAGATTTTATTGAAAATGAAGCACGGGGACTACACCTGGTTGGTACCAGTTTAATCGTCCTTGGGATTTTGCTCTACCTTGCAGAAAAATTTTCAGTACAGCGGCTCACTACCGATGAACTGGATATCAAACGGATTCAGGTTATCGGACTTTGCCAGGCACTCGCCTTGATCCCAGGGTGTTCCCGCTCTGGCTCCACGCTTATGGGTGGATTTCTGGTGGGTTTAAATCGGGAACATGCGGCACGTTTTTCCTTTTTACTCGGCCTACCCGCCATTGCCGGAAGCGGTTTGTTTGAACTCCTGGCTTTGGTGAAGCATGGTTTGGGTGGAGAGGGAGTCTGGAACATCTGCATTGGCATTACCACTGCATTTGTGAGCGGATACCTGACCATTGGTCTTTTATTGGCGTTCCTGAAACGCTTTGGAACCTTGGCGTTTGTCATTTATCGGATCATCCTGGGAACGTGCATCCTGGTTTTTTTGGCATAACTTATCCGTGTGGGCTGTCTGTTTAAGCCGAAATAGACTTTTCCAGAAAAGTTTTGTCCTGGGAACGCGGGCCTCCTGCCCGCAAAAGTAGGCGGGACGCCTGCACTCCCAGCAGGAACTTATCTTGACAACTATCTCATTATCCTCTTTAGCACTATGTCTGAAAAAAAAATAGATTTTAAACCATTCCTCCTCACGCTCATGCTGTTGGTCTTTTCATGCGCTCTTCAAGCGAGTCCGAATGAAGTGGAACAAGCGGTTGTTCGAATTATCAATTACCAGCAAACCCCCAATTGGCATGCACCCTGGATGATGAACACCACAACCACTGGAACCGGAAGCGGTTTTCTCATTCAAAACCAATGGATTTTGACCAATGCCCATGTGGTCAGTGATTCAAAACTGCTGTTAGTCAATAAAATTTCAACACCAGAACCTTTTGTCGCCGATGTTGTCGCGATTGCGCATGACTCCGATCTTGCACTGCTCAAAGTCCGCAATTCTGAATTTTATGAAGGCATGCAGGCGCTTAAATTTGGAAAAATTCCAGATTTACTCAGTCATGTTCGGACTTATGGCTTTCCCGTAGGGGGGCAAAAGATTTCTAGAACTGAAGGCGTTGTATCTCGTATCGAATTTGGAACCTATGTCCACCCTGGTATTGACTCCCATTTATTAGTGCAAACTGACTCTGCCATCAATCCTGGAAACAGTGGGGGACCTGTGATTCAAGAAGGCCTTGTGGTGGGCCTTGCCTTCCAATCAAATCCTGAATTGAATGATGTGGGATACTTTATTCCTGTGCCTTTGATACAACGGTTTTTTGAAGATATTATAGATGGACAATATGATGGCGTTCCTGAAATTGGGATTCAGACCAGTAGCTTGTTGAGTCCTTCTCAGCAACAATTTCTCAATCTTCCCAAAGGCACAAAGGGGGTTTTGATTGACGCGGTTTTACCTCATTCCGCGGCAGAAGGTTATTTGCAGTCTGAGGATGTGATCATTGAAATTGAAGGACAACCTGTTGATTTCGCGGGCTTGGTGGATTATGAAGGACATCAGGTTTCTTTTTTCATCGCAGTGGAACATAAACAAATCGGGGATCTGGTAAAAATGAAGATCTGGAGACAGCAACAGTTCCATGAACTCAGTTTCCCCTTGAAAGCTCCGCCCTTTGCGGAGGAATTACGCAATCGCTATGACCAACTTCCCCGTTATTTGATTTTTGGAGGAATGGTTTTTATGCCCTTGAGTCGAGATTATTTGAACTCTATTGGGAATTCCGCTCCTGAACTGCTGTATGAACTCTGGTATCGTGAAAGTGAGCAACCCAACACAAAACGGGAGCAAGTCGTCGTCTTGACACGCGTTTTGCCGGCACCTGTTAATTCTGGATATACTTCTTTGAATAACTTTGTCGTGGAGCGTGTTAATGGAGTGAGCATCCGCTCTTTAACACATCTTAAAGAAGTTTTGGAGCAACCGCAGAACGAAGAATTTTATATTTTTGAAAGCCAGTGGGATCCGCTACCTGTGATTTTGGAAAGAAAAGCCGCCATGGATCAGCATCAAATCCTATTAAAGCAATATGGTATCGTTAAGGGAGAGCGCTTGTGAGAAAAGTAAAGCCATTAACTGTGTCGAATCAAATCATCCGCTCCTGGATTTTTGGGGTTTGGAGCTTCGTCTGCCTCGCGATACTCCGTCCTCCGGTTTATGCGGAAACCACCCCGGTTCGTACCATTGATTACGCCAGACATTTAGTCTTTTTGAGATCCTATCAACAAGATTACAACTGGTACTCACCTTGGAATAAAACCGAGATTAGCAAACGTCAGGGAATGGCCCTCGTATTGGAGAATCATTACTTGTTAACGACGGCAGAGCTTGTCGCGAATAACACGTTAATTGAGGTAAAAAAAATAACGCACCCTTATCCCTTCAGAGCGGAAGTGGTTACCCTGGATTATGAGATCAACCTGGCCTTGATTCGAGTCGAACAAGCAGAGTTTTGGAAAGACCTGGAACCTTTAATGCTGGGAGATTTGGAGATTGGAGAAGTGGCCGTTGTTCAACGAAAAGGGCCGAATGAGCTGGAACAGATTATGGGGGTTGCGGAAAAATTATCAATGGGATATCGTGCGGTCAGCAGGTTGCCCTTACCGGTACTAAGAGTGGAGGCCTCCCAGGCAAAAGAAGCGTCAGGGAATGTGGTGGTTCAACAGGGGAAAGTGGTTGGAATGGGGCTACAAATCCGCCAGGGAGGCCTTGATGCGATTCCCTCCGCGCTGCTACAGAAATTCGTCACGTCTTCCCATACCCAAAACTACAAAGGTTTTGCGAGGAGAGGTTTCCTTTGGAGTCCTATTCCCCAACCCAGTGTTTCCGCCTACTTAAAAATCGATCCAATGTTACCGGGAATTTTAGTGACGAGTCCCTCACATTATGGTACCGGTTCAGAGGCTCTACGGCCTAAAGATTTTTTGTATCGCATCGGCGAATGGGATCTTTCCAATGAGGGATTTTTAAATCATCCCAAATGGGGACAAATCCTGATCGATTACCTTTTTGCGCTTCACTACCAAAATGGGGAGATCATTGACTTCCATGTTATTCGTAACGGAGAACCAAAAATTTTGAAGGTTGAAGTGTCAGGCTTTCCCGCTGAAAAATACTTTGTCCCTTTGGAAACGGTAAGCACCGCACCGCAATATGTGTTACAAGGAGGATTCCTGTTCCAACAACTCAGTATGAATTATCTTCAGGTATGGGGGAGTAAGTGGGCTTCAAGCGCGCCTTTAAGACTACGGTTGTTCCAACAACTCGATTCTTTGCTGAAAGAAAACAAAGATCGCCATGTGGTTTTGCTGACTCGGGTTCTTCCGGATACGATTAATATGGGTTATCAGGATCTGCAAAATATGATTGTGACCCAAATTAATGAGGTAAAGATTGATGCCCTGGAAGATGTGCTTGAAGCTTTCAAACAGCCCAAAAATGGTTTTCACCAAATTCATTTTTTACCAGGACATAATCGACGTCATTTGATTGTACCTCACCAGCTTTTGAACGAAGCCAATGAGCGGATTCTAAACAATTTTCAAATTCCACAACTTCAACATTTACAATCTCTTCCGATCTCAGGCTAGTGTATGGAAAACAAACCCTTTTCAGCTTCTCAGTGTCAAAATTTACCGGAGTTCCTCCGAAAAGCCGGAGCCCTGATTCAAAAAACAATGGAAGCACAAATTCCCCTCAGAGAGCCTCGCAAATACTTGTATGATCTGATGCAGGATTATCCGGCCCGTGGCGGAAAAAAGTTTCGCTCCGCATTGGTCTTGCTAGCGTGTGAGTATTTTGGCGGTAAAATTGAGGACGCGTTGAATTCTGCGATTGCCTTTGAACTCTTTCAAAATTTTGCCTTAATTCATGATGATATTGAGGACGGTTCTTTAATCCGTCGGGGAAAACCAACCTTACATCGTCTGGTCGGCATTCCACTCGCACTGAATGCGGGGGATTGTCTGCAAGGTATTGTGTTTGAGACGTTAATCGCAAATGAAGAACGTCTGGGCGCAGCCTTGACCTTCAAGGTGATGCGTCATTTTAGTGATGTGATGCGTTATACCTTTGAAGGACAGGCGATTGATATTGGTTGGGTGACTTACGATATCTTTCCTTCCAGGGATGAGTATCAAATGATGATTACTCGAAAAACGGGTTGGTACTCAGGCAAAGGCCCTTGTCAATGCGGTGCGATGATTGGAGGCGCGACGTCAGAGCAAATGGATTGGATCGGACGTTTTGGCGAAGCCATCGGGATTGGATTTCAAGCGAGAGACGATGTGTTAAACCTGATCACCGATACCGCGGATGAAGCACCCACCGCAAATACAGGCGGCTATGGGAAAGAGCGCGGTGGCGACATTGCGGAAGGAAAACGAACCCTGATCACTATCGAAATGTTCGAACGGCTTTCCCAACGGGAAGCAGAAAAACTTCATCGTATTTTGATGAAGTCACGAGAAGAAACGACGGAAGAAGAGATTGAGTGGAGTATTCGTCAGGCAGAAACCTGTGGGGCCATTGACGCCGTAACGGATTACTGTGCGCAACAGGCAAAATACGCACAACAATGTTTATCCAATTTGCCGGATCATCCCGTGCGGGGCCTAATGGAAGAGTTGATTCAGTTCTTAACCATTCAACGAATTACCTAAAAGCACAGAGGATTTGTCATTCATGTAAAAATAGCTTGAAATTCTAACGGATATTCATTATCTAACAATCCTCCTGTAAAATGCCGAGGTGGTGAAATTGGTATACACGCTATCTTGAGGGGGTAGTGGGCTTGCCCGTAAGGGTTCGAATCCCTTTCTCGGCACCATTCTTTTGTAAAATCATAAAGATTTCAGTTAGTAAAACACAGCCATAGTTGCCGATTTATTCATATTTTTTGGGGTCTCACTGTTTTTTATATTTTTTTCATAAAAATAACAAAATAACACCGAGACTGGTTCAATCTTATTGGGCGTTGACACCGCACTACCGTCTGTCTGCGCCCATTGACTGAAATTGAGCGCAACATCCATTCTTAAAGAATCGTGTTCATTTCGCCAAGCTTCCTCTTTGCACCGTTGACAATCATGTTGAGGAAGACAGAGCGGAGAGACTCTATCGCCATTGCGGATTTAAAGGGGGAGGACTGTTCCAGGGCATGGATTACTTTGCCAAAAAAACGATAGCTTAAATGCTCCGGGTTTTCAAAAATCAAATCGGCAAGTTTTCCACGTTCGATAGCCATCATCGCAATTCTTTCAAAAACGGTCTCAGGAGTGTAGACCCTTTGGTCTCGGGATTTCATGGAAATTCCATTATATTGGCAAGAAGCATGACAAACACCACATCCCAGACAAAGCCCTTCGTCACACACCGCTTTTTGACGTTTTTTGCCATGATGAACCATTTTATTCATACTGATGGCGTCCACAGGACAGGTAGCCGTACATTTACCACAGCCATTGCATTGATCCAGATCCACTTTCATAATCCAATTGGAAGAGACGATGGCATTACGCCGATCAAAACGCCGAATGGCTTGCAGCATACCACAACAACAACTACAACAGTTGCAAATATAAGACACATTCCTCTGAACATTATCCCCGGTCTGCATCAACCCATTCTCCTTACTTAGTTCCAGAATCTCCATCGCCCGTTTTGTGGAGACCGGTTTTGCCAGACCATTACGAATCAGGTATTCCGCACTATTATTCATGCTCAGACAATTTTCTTGAGGCCGATCACAGGCTTTTCCCAAATGGCTGGATTTATGTCGGCAGGAGCACAGAGACACCCCAATGGTTGACGCGGTTTGGACAGCATGAGACGCACGTTCCCAATCGAGAATTTCAGTATAGTCCTCTGCCAACAGAGCTTCTTCACGAACTAAGGCACGACCTAGCTGGGTTTGCTTCTGAAAAACAGCCTCACAAAATCGATCATCTCCATTCATATACTCATCAAATAATTTTGAGAGTTCTTTCATTGGAACATCTTCCCGGGTGCGCATATAGGTGAATTCAAAAAATCCAATCACAACGGGCGGAAGCAAGCAATATCGTTCATTTTCATAAAACATATCAATCACCACGCCTCGCCTTGCCATATCCGTTATTTTGTCATTGAGTTCATTCAACGGAATGTTGAGTTTTTGGGAAAGTTTCCGGACCGAGGTGGGACTTCCCGGGATTTTAAGAGCAAACGTGGCATCCTCAGGAGAAAATAAAATTTTTAAGATCTTCATAAACGCAGGAGTTTCCGGTGCTCCTGTCATGTTACGATCTAACCGTTGCTGTAATAAACGATATTCCCGATCAGGGTTAACCCTATGCCCCATATTTTCTCCTTTTTTGATGAGTAAATTTCATGAAAACGCCAAGCCCATGAGCTATGAAAGTAGATAACAGCTTATCTTAAATTCCCCAAGAAGAAAGATACTTATTAACATTTACCCCTTTTTTTTCGTTGAAGCCTCCCCCCTTGAGTCCTTTTTTGAGTCAGAATCAACTTTTATAACATTCCCTTACACAAATGTTTTGCGTTTTTTTATTCCTGTGCCATATTTAGTCCTCTAAAAGACGTGCTGTCACCATTCCATTTCTTTTCACAAAGACATTCGGCAGTGTCATATTTTTACCATCCTGAGACTTTTAAACTCAGAAAATAAAAGAAAAAAACCATTGAATTTCAGAAAATTTCTTGAGGCCCTGAACTTCATGCCCTAACTGTGTGTTAACTCAGATGAGAGAAAATTATGTCCAAAACTAAACGCCAGTATCCTCCATTTCATTCGGCTCTGAGCGTACAAGAGTTATATCCTGAAGCCACCCATAAGATAAAGTTTGTTGAAACCTACTCTTCGTATTTCTACAAAACGGGAGTCACAGTTTACAAAATTAAAAAGAACACTCAGGAATCCGAGAGTACGGCTGTAAAAGAAGCGTATTGTCGGGAAGAGTATCGAATAGGGAAACGACTTAATGAGGATCTCTACCTGGATGTCATTCCAATAACCGTAGAAGACACCACCTATACACTCGGAGGAACAGGGAAGGTTGTGACCTACGCCCTTAAAATGCAAGACCTTAATGAGCGAAATTTCTTAGCCTTTTTACTGGAAACCCAGAAGGCCAACCCTACCAGCATTGGGCGAATCGCCAAGAAACTTGCCGCCTTTCACGAACTTCAGATCGCTGAGGATAAAGAGGCCATTAACGCCGGGCGACCGGATCATTTTCATACTTTATTTGATCAAAAACTCTATCAACTCAAAAGTTATCTGGATGCGTCCATGTCTCAACCCTTGGTGGAAATGATCCGGCATCCGATAGACAAAATGGTGACCGAAAAACGTCGGCTCTTTTCCCGTCGTATCAAAAAGAACCGCATCGTTCACACTCATGGCGCCTTTTCACCGGACCACATCTATGTCAAAAGTCAGGATGTCTATTGTATCAGCCCTCAAGAGACACAACGCAAACAATGCATTCTTGATGTTGCGGATGATGTCGCGACACTGACGGTTGAACTTGCCCGCTTGAAAAAAGAAGATCTCCAGGAAATTTTTGTTAAACGTTATATTACCGCGTCAAAAGACCGTGAATTGTTGAAAATATTACCTGTGTACCAAACCTACATCGCCTTGAAACAAGGAGTCAAGGCGTGTGAGCAACTCACCGAAAATGAGGAAGAACGAGCAAAACTGGGGCATGTCGCAGCGGAATATCTCAACCTGGCTGTTCAATTTTCAAGACAAGTCTCTTTGGATTGAGAGATTTTATAAATTTTGAGAGAACATGGCTAGTCTTCCGTGGTTTGTTTCTTATTGAAAAAAACCTGTCCACAGCGTCACACTAGCCAAACTCACGCACCGTCCTGCCACAGGAAGCCCGTCGAAAGAAGGCGTTTCAAATAGCCTTATCCAACTTATAAAATGCGGAAGAGTTCCTATAGAGGTTCGTTTAAATAAATTCAGAAAACTCATCCTGTCGCGTGATCTGTTGAAATAACGCTGTTTCAGGAGTACCAAAGCTTGCTTTGACCAGAAAGGCGAAGGCCTTTCTTTGGATTTGGCCAAAGCAAGCTTTGGCACTCCACAGTCCAGGAGACTATCCGAGAATAGAAGTTGAGCATAGTAAGGTGCCGCTTAAGCGAAGCGAGCGCACCACAAATAAGGGGACAGCAACTTTCTGGTGCGCTCGCTTCGCTTAAGCGGCACCCTACAACCCATTTTCGGACAGCCTCCTAGGTTAGACTCCAATGAATTTATTTAAATAAACGTCTATAGACAAAAGCAATAGCAATTGTTAAAGGAAGAATAGTGAGTCAATCTGACGCCTTTCTACCCCAATTCTTCATCCCCTAAGGAATTATGAACCATGTGCTCAAGCTGTTTGTATCTACACTTTTATTTTTAAGCATTGCAGTGACACACTCGTATGCGAAAGAATCCACAGAACCGATAACTTGTGACTCTTGTCAGTTCGTCATCAACTCACTGGAAGAGCCCTTTAGCTTGGCGGGAATGTGGCAATTTACAAGGGGAGACCATCTTGAGAACAAAGAGGTGAACCTGGATACCTCTGACTGGAAATTAGTCAATACGCCGGGTCCCTGGAAAAAAGCGTATGCTGATAAAAAGAACTTCAGAGTGGGTTGGTATCGGGGGGTTATTGAATTTGCACCTGAACTGATAAATACCGAAGCTGTCTTTTTAGTGGACACCTATATGGCGGCAACACACGTTTACTTGGACGGAGAACCCATCTTCGAAAGAGGGAACACCAAAACAGGAAAGCGCTATTTTTCAGTCCAACCGATTCCCATTCGATTTAAAATCACTCAACCCCGCCATGTTTTGACCTTCCGTGTTGATACGGTTTTAATGGTAGGCGTTTATCAATTACCTTTTCAAATTCGAAAATATCAGGAACATGACATAGGTTTGTCCTTCTTTCATTTCTGGGGAGGTGAATTTCGACAGTTCTCCGCGCATGTGATTCTGTTATTTGGCTTATTCTTCCTGTTGGTTTATCTCAAAACCCGATATTCACTCTACTTAATCGCGGCTCTTTCTGGAATAGCAGTGTATCCTTTTTATGCCGCACCAGGTGATGTCTGGATTACTTTTTTTCCACCAGAGCAGTTGCTTTTATTACACTATTTAGGAATCACCACCGCAGCGGCACTCCATCATTATTTCTGCCAGTTTTTCTATAAATTTTATCCTAAATTTACCTGGATCAATGGAATTCTGGTTGGAATACAGGCCTGTATCTTCATTTACTTCTTATTCGATTTTAGGCTGGATCTCTTTCAAAAAGTTCGCGTGATATGGTTTTTACACACCTTCTTTTTAGGAATGCATATTTGGTACATGCTGGTGCGGGGCCTGCTACAGAAACGTGCCGGTGCGGGAATCATCCTGTTTGGAGAGATTATCCAAGTCGCGGCAGGTGCTCAGGACATGTTGCTGGCTCTTGGCGAAATAGAATCCATTGCCTTAATGTTTTTTGGCTCTTTGATCGCAACCATCTGCATCCTCTGGTACTGCAGTAACCTGTTTGCCAACACTTTTCTTCAAAATAGAAAGTTGTTGAAAGATGTCCAGATCATGAATGAAGATTTGGAAAGCAGCAACGAACGCCTAAGACAAATGGATAAACTAAAAGACGAATTTCTGGCGAATACCTCCCATGAATTAAGAACGCCGTTAAATGGAATCATCGGTTTGACCGAGTCCTTGCTGGATGGAACAGGCGGTGAGGTGAATGAGATTCAAGCGGAAAATATGAAAATGATTATCCGCAGTGGGAAGCGACTCTCAAGCCTGGTCAATGATATTTTGGACTTTTCCAAGCTACAAAAACACCAACTGGAACTTAAGTTGGAACGCGTGGATCTCAAGAGTGCGGTGGATCTCATCCTTGCTATCTCACAACCTTTGGCCGCTCCTAAAGGTATCAAACTGATTAATAATGTGCCTGAGTCTTTTCCTTTAGCTTATGTGGATGATAATCGCTTACAGCAAATCTTACAAAATTTAATAGGAAATGGAATTAAGTTCACTAATAAAGGTCAGGTTGCGGTTGAGGCAAAAGAAGAGGGCCATCGACTTCGGATTCTGATTAAAGATACGGGTATTGGTGTTCGTAAAGAACTGCACCAGCAAATTTTCCGCTCTTTCGAACAGGGTGATGGCTCTACCGCCCGTGAGTACGGAGGCACAGGACTGGGTCTGACCATTACGAAACAATTAGTTGAGCTTCATGAAGGAACGGTTGAGGTACAAAGCGAAGTGGGTGTGGGTTCAACGTTCTCATTCACTATCGCACGATCTGAAAATCAAGCGCCTCTGACCATAAAACGTGTTATTCCAATCGCCACTTTAGCGGTTCCCACAAGTGTCTCCGACACGAATCCAATCGAGCCGCAACCAGAAACAAAAGCATCCGCCTCTGCTGAAGAAGAGAACGCTACAAAGGATCATAAGCCTATCGCTAAAACCTCGCATGACAAACCAAAAAAGAAACAAAGAACGGTTCTGGTTGTTGATGATGAGCCCGTAAACATTCAAGTTTTGAAAAATCAGTTATCCTTGAAGGACTATCAAGTTTTATCGGCGGCAGATGGGTTTGAAGCCCTAAGTATCCTCAAAAAAGAAGTCCCCGATCTGATCCTTTTAGATTTGATGATGCCTCGGATGAGTGGTTATGAAGTCTGTACCAAAATCAGAGAAACCTTTGAGGGTGTGGAACTGCCGATCATTATGCTCACCGCCAAAAATCAAGTTGATGATCTCGTTGAAGGTTTTCGTTGTGGCGCTAATGACTATCTGACCAAACCTTTTCAGAAAGAAGAACTCTTTGCACGCTTACAAACGCATATACGAGTAAAAGAAGCGGCAGAAAGCATGAAAGAAGCGGAACGCTTGGGCATTGAAATGGAAACCGCACAAACAGTGCAAGAGATGCTTATTCCAGAATCTGATCCCCTCTTAAAAGACTTGGAAGTCGCAAGCTTCTACAAATCCGCGGCAGAAACAGGGGGGGATTGGTATAATTTTCGATATGATGAAAAATTGAATAAGCTGGACCTTGTGATTGGCGATGTGACCGGTCACGGAATTCCGGCTGCGTTAGTTACGGCCATGGTCGAAAGTGCCTATTGCGCTTTGGATGAACAGCAACAGATGGCCTTATCCATGAATCAACCAAGTCCCTTCTTGATGCGTCCTGGTTATTTTCTGGAACTCATGAACAACATCCTTTGCTCCACAACCGGCAAGTTATATCATATGACCATGTTTTATTCCCTGATAGACCTTCAAAAAAAGCAACTGGTCTACGCCAGCGCGGCACATAACCCCTGCCTCATCTGGAGGCCTTCAGGGTTTACAACCGATCGAGGAGGAAAGGCCGTAGCCAAAAGTATGCTTGATTTGAGTACCAGGGGATCCTTCATTGGACATAATCCAGGACTCACCTATGAAGTAAAAACACTGGACCTGAAAACGGATGATGTCATCATCTGGTATACAGATGGATTGATCGAAAACTTCAACCATCATGGAGAAGAATTCGGCATACGACGGCTTCGACAAATCATTCGTTCCTCAGAGGGGAGAAACGCTATCCAAATCAAAGATCGGATTGTCGAAAATGCTTTCGAATTCTATGGAGAAGTTCCGCCGGAAGATGATCTCACGCTCGTTGTGGCAAAGGTCAAATGACCCAGAACCTCAAGCAGCACAATACTTGTTGATCATAAAGACTTCAGGGTATTGCCCCGTGGGATGAATTTGAAGAACCGCAATGGAAATTTTATTTTCATCGTTCAAGGCGTTCCAGTACGTTTGCGCAATCTGGGCCGCATTGCCTTGAAGTTCCAAAATCATAGGCGCCCCCTCAAAAGGAGGTAGGGGATTCCCATCATTTTGATAAGTCGTCACCGCATACCCGTACCCTGACGGGATGTAGGGATAATGAAAGAAGTGGTATTCCGAATGATCCGAGTTCAGCGGGGACGCTTTGATGATGGATAACCAGGCTTGCCCCACCCCATCTCTTAGATCCAGGTATCCTGAGATCCTGGGGGTGAAGTTGGGAGTATCCGGTTCATGCTTTTGACTGAGTAACGCGCTTTGAAAGGTTTTGCTTTTTCGAAGGCCTTCTACAATCACATCGGTCTGACTGCCATTGGTTACGACAAACTGTTGATTTTCAACACGCATCGCATTATAAATAATCAAGGAAGGGTCTTTGACCTTTGAGGGTTCCGCCGCCTCGGTATGAAGGACGTCATCCTCATATTTAAAAATCCGATTGCGACTATTTTCGCTCCGTCCCATGATCCAATAAACCTGACACCAACGCCCCTCTTCGTTCTTTCCCAGGATGATTCCACGTCCCGGATAGGGATTTTCAATGATACGCGTTTGTAAGTTATTTATAAAATTAGTAGCCGTCATGCAAAACTCTCAATATGCATAAATTTCAAATTGTTCGTGATGTAACTCCACGGATACTTTAAACGTAACCGTCTGATTAATATCTTTTTCAATCCCACGGATAGCCACCAACTCTTCAGATTGCAGATACTCGTACAGGTCAGGGCTCACAAAAATAACCAGAGAGCCTTTGCCATTGGAATTGCAGCTGCGATAAATTTCTCTAAAGATTTCATAACTCACAGTGGTTAATGATTTGATCTGCCCTTTCCCTTCGCAATAAGGACACGGATCACAGAGGTATCGCCCCAAATTCTCCCGATCTCGTTTACGAGTCATTTCAACCAGCCCCATTTCACTGATCTGTAAGATTTTACTGCGAGCTTTGTCATTCCGTAAATGATCTTTAAGCGCTTGATAGACCATTTGACGGTGCTGAGCCATTTCCATATCGATGAAATCAATGATGATGATGCCGCCAATATTCCTTAATTGAAGCTGATAAACCAATTCTTCGGCGGCTTCAAGATTCGTTTTTAGAATCGTTTGTTCATGGCTTTGTTTTCCGACAAAACGCCCTGTATTCACATCAACGGCGGTTAAGGCTTCCGTCTGATCAATCACCAAATAACCTCCTGAAGGCAGCCAGACTTTTTGCCCCAAGGCCCGATCAATTTCTGACTCAATGCCATAATGATCAAAAATCGGTACATTTCGGGAGAAATATTCGATTTGCGAGTAATACCGGGGAAGAAAGGACTTGACGAACTTGGTGACATCTTTAAATTGGGATTGATGGTCAATGATCAGCTTCCGAACGTCGCTTGAAAGGACATCACGAATGGTTCTGAAGATCACATTGAGATCGGTATGAAGCAACGAGGGGGCTTCCGTCTGTTGATACTTTTTTAAAATGTCATCCCATAAAGAAACCAAATAGTTGATATCTGAATGCAAGTCCTCCTCGTCTCTGCCTTCCGCAACCGTTCGAATAATGAAGCCTCCCATTTCAGGTTTCAATTGATTCACAATGCTTTTTAAACGCTGACGCTCCGCATCATCTGTAATCTGTCTGGAAACCCCAAGCATCGTTCCTAACGGCATAAAAACCAGGTTGCGTCCTGGTAATGAAACATGGCTGGTGATACGGGCACCCTTCGTCATAATCGGGCCTTTCGACACTTGCACCAAAACGTCTTCGCCTTCTTTTAATAAGTCCTCAATCGGCGTTTTAGGTTCCTTCTTGCTTTCTTTTTTACGTTCAGAATCCACATCCCAACCATCCAAGGCCGCTTCAGGGATGACATCATCCACATACAAAAAAGCAGCCCGCTCCTCACCAATATCAATGAAGGCGGATTCCATTCCAGGGAGGACTTTCAACACTTTCCCTTTGTAAATATTTCCAACGATTCGACGCTCTTTTTCACGTTCGTAATGCAATTCCGAAAGCAGTCCATCTTCGATCACAGCAACACGTGTTTCGTGAGGTGAGTAATTAATAATAATATCTTTTGACATAAAATCATTATAAAGGTGACGCCGTCAGGCAATGATCATTTGATTTTTTCCAAATAACTTTCTTTGATCAAACTTAACATTTCCTGAACAGCAGTTTTGATTCCCACAAATACCGAACGACTGATAATACTATGTCCAATATTCAATTCTCGTAAGTAAGGTAAATGACAAATGGCCTGTGTATTGACATAGTTAAGTCCATGTCCCGCATTGACTTGAAGTTGATGTTGATGCGCATAATACGCCGCTTCAATCAATCGCTGTAATTCCTGTTCTCGCTGAGAATCATCCAAAGCGTTCGCATAACTTCCTGTATGAAGTTCCACATCATCGGCCCCAATGGCCTCACTCGCTTCAATTTGAGCAGGTTCAGGATCAATGAATAAACTCACTCGAATATTTTGCTGCTTTAACCGCTCAATACCTTCTCGTGTGACCGTGGAGGCCTTAACCACATCCAGCCCGCCCTCTGTCGTAATTTCTTCCCGTTTTTCAGGAACGAGTGTCACCATCTCCGGCCTGAGATCCAGTGCCATCTCAAACATCGCCAGCGTTGCGGCCATTTCTAAATTCAAGCGTGTTTGCACGGTTTCACGCAAGACACGAACATCGCGATCCTGAATATGACGCCGATCTTCACGTAAATGCACCGTAATGCCCTGAGCCCCTGCCAATTCCGCAAGCGCAGCCGCCGTCACAGGATCAGGTTCTCGTATTTGACGAGCCTGACGTAACGTTGCGACATGATCGACATTGATATGTAAGGCTATCATGGTTTCCTTTTCTATTTTGGAGCCTCAACCTTTGATTTTGGAGCCTCAACCTTTGGCTGAGGAACTCCCTCATTTTGTGTGCCGGGTGGGACCTTTTGAGATTTAACCCACAAGGACACATAAGGCCATTGTTCCAAGATCTTGATTTCAGGGTTTGGTAAAAACGTTTTGGGCTCTACCTTATAGGTCCCAGGTTCATAATCGTCCAGATCAATATATCCGTAAAGCTCCGGAAGATTCAAATTATCAATCAGATCTTCAGGCCCTTCTAAAAAAAGGTTGTAAGTCTTGGGATTGTGAATACTGATAAAATTTTCATTCCTTAAATAAATGGGAATTCGCTTAAAGACTCTCTTGACAGAACGACTCCGGACAATAATTCTTGCCGTATAAAAATCAATATTCTGACTCATAACTTGCAAATTTTTGTCTGGTAAATCCAGTTGAACCACCATGTCAATGGAGCTGTTTAAATCGGTCAGATCAATCTCAGTCGTAAAAATGGTTTGCAAGGCGGTGAAAATGGACTGAGGTCCTCGAACTCTGACTTTACTCGGCAACATCTCAATGTTCTGGAGCACATACCCTTTCCTCAACTGTCCATGATACCGGGGCTCAATCTCTAAGGTCTTTTCAACCACTTTTTCAGTGGTAATGACCACTTGTGTCGGGGAAATGATTTCTACTTCAACCTCGCGGGGAGCCAGCACATTATCCTGGGTGAGCGTGTACTGATATCGTCCTTCCGTAAAATTGTGCAAATCCAATACTATTTGGACATCACTCGTTTTAAAAGCATCTTTCCTGCGTTTTGTGGTATGTGCGATTACGTTCACTAAAGGCGGGGGAGCAGAAGTGATTTGCAATCCATCCGGCAGTTGTTTGAAAACAATCGGGATAAAAAAACTAAATTCTGTGGGTTCCGCGTTTTGTTTTGCCAAATACCAAACAAAAACAGCCAAAAACAACGCAAGTAGTTTAAAAGAGAGATTCTTCGTCATTGATTACAACATATAAAGGACGTTTTGATGTATCGAACTGCCTTCAAACCGTCGATTCTGTGGCTATGGGTTCGGATGAGGATGAACGAGATTCAGAATCTTGGTTTTGTTCGATTTTATGCTCAGAGTTGACCTCCAAAGCGCCAGAAGTCTTCCCTACCAAAAGGTCAAATAAAACTTGTTTGATATTTTCTCGGGACTCTTTGATGAGTTCCCCTTTAAAACACAGACTGATTTGGCTTCGCTCTTCAGAAACCACCAGCACCACGGCATCCGTTTCTTCAGTAAGCCCGATTGCCGCTCGATGACGAGTTCCCAAAACAGGGCTTAATTTACTATTCATCGAGACAGGCAGAATGGACCGTGCTGAGCCGATCCGTCCTTTCCGCGTCACAATCACCGCGCCATCATGCAAGGGAGAGGTTGGATGGAAAATACTCAGCAAAACGCCTTCACTCAATACCCCATCAATAGGGGTGCCTCGCTCAATAAAATTACGCAAGCCGACATCCCGCTCAAAAACAATCAAGGCTCCAATCCTCTGACGCGCCATAATCATACAAGCCTGAAGAGAATGATCCACAATATCTTTTTTGAGTTCTCCAGAAGAGTCCCGAAACAAGGCCACTAAACCAAATTGGGCAAGAGCATTACGAATATCCGATTGAAATAAAACCACAAGGACTAACACAATTGATTTTGCGAGGGTATCCAAAAGCATTCCTATCGCTTCCAATTGAAGTAATCGTGATACCATGTACAAGGCCAGTAACAGAGCAAATCCCATCAACATCGGTATCGCCCTTGTCCCTTTGATGAGCAAAAGAATCCGATAAAAAATAGTAGTCAACAGCGCGACATCCAGGAGATCTTCCCACTGTAAGTTCAGACTTTCGAAGAAGAGCATCATTTGCATCTACGAGTATTAAAGTTTATATCAATTTTTCTACTAACCATTTTCCCACAACCCTAAAGAAATTTTCTATGCTGACGGAGCAAACTCCTTGTATGCGCGTTGTACCTCTTCACCATCAATGGTTTCTTTCTCAATTAAAATCTTTGACAAATGTTCCAAGGCCTGTTGATGAGTCTTCAGAATGTTTTTTGCCCGATCATAACATTTCGTCAAAGTATTCCTGACTTCAATATCGATCAATTGTGCCGTTTCACTGCTATAAGGCTGATGCTGCTGCAAATCACGCCCCAAAAACACCTGAGCTGAATTGCCACCATAGGAAAGGGGTCCTAAGGTATCATTCATCCCCCATTGACATACCATCTTACGGGCCATTTCCGTTGCTTTTTTCAAGTCATCACTGGCCCCTGTATTGAAGCGGTGAAAGATGAGATGTTCAGCGGCCCGACCGCCCATAATCATGGCGATATGTCCCAAAAGCGTTTTTTTGTTATAACTATGTCGATCTTCCATAGGCAGAAGTTGAGTGATGCCTAACGCTCTACCTCTTGGGATGATGGAAACCTTGTGGACAGGATCCACTTCAGGAATCGCGGCAGCGACCAAAGCATGTCCCGCCTCATGATAAGCCGTAGTCCGCTTCTCCTCCTCTGAGATTAAAATACTTCGACGTTCTGCGCCCATCAGGACTTTATCCTTGGCATATTCAAAATCGACCAACTCCACACTTTTTTTATTATTTCGCGCGGCCCAGAGTGCGGCTTCGTTCACCAGATTTCCCAAATCCGCGCCGGTAAACCCTGGAGTTCCCCGAGCAATCACTTGCAAATCCACACCCTTGGCTAATTCCACATTAGCGATATGCACTTTTAAAATGGCTTCCCGGCCTTTAATATCAGGGATAGGAACCACAATATGTCGATCAAAACGCCCCGGGCGCAATAAGGCGGGATCAAGGACATCAGGACGGTTCGTTGCGGCAATCACAATGACGCCTTCATTGGTACCAAACCCATCCATTTCAACCAACAGTTGATTCAAGGTTTGTTCTCGTTCATCATTGCCGCCGCCTAAGCCCGCGCCTCGACTTCGTCCGACCGCATCAATTTCGTCGATAAAGATGATGCACGGCGCATATTTTTTGCCTTGCTCAAAGAGATCACGAACACGACTGGCGCCAACCCCCACAAACATTTCCACAAAATCCGAGCCACTGATATTGAAAAAAGGAACTTCGGCCTCACCTGCAATCGCTTTTGCCAAGAGCGTTTTCCCGGTTCCGGGGTTGCCCATCAAAAGGACACCTCTTGGAATTTCGGCACCCAGTTTTTCAAACTTCTGTGGATCAGAAAGGAATTCTACAATCTCGCTGAGCTCTTCTTTCGATTCATCAATGCCTGCCACATTTTTAAAGGTAATCGGGTTATCCTTCTTTTCGAGCATTCGTATTCGAATTTTCCCAAAACTCATCGCTTTGTTGCTCCCGCCCTGCATTTGACGCATAAAAAAGATCCAGATTCCAATAATAAAAATCATAGGCAGCCAGCTATTGATCAACGCCATTAAGAGGCTGCCCTGCGCCGGTGCGGCAATGCGGACTTTGATCCGACTTTCATTCAAAATATCAAATAATTGCGGATAATTAGGGACTTGTGTTTGAAACCGTTCTTGTGTTTCATTGATGGCAATCACTTCCTCTCCCCGAATCATCACTTCCATAATACTTCCTGACTTCACTTGACTCAGGAATTCCGAAAACGTAATGAGCTTCTCATTCGAGCGGTTGACGCCGACGGTGTTAAAGAGGACCAGCATAATAACACCAATGAGAAACCAGATTCCTAAACTTTTAAATAACGAGTTCACTGTTTCAACTCCTTAAACGATAAAAACAAACTGAAAATTTGCAAAAAATTAAATAAGCGCGACGCCATCTCCCTATTATTTTCAAGCCGATGTGCTTTTCCATCATTACAAAATTTCTTAAATTTCAGCAGGAGGATCGTGCACTGAACAGAAAACAACCCACTGAGGAGCCAATAATGCAAGTTCCGGTCATTCTAGCTGAAACAAACGTCAGTTGGAAGATATATTTCAATGAAATCCAAGAAAATAGGAAGAGGGTTCCTTTGAGGAGAGGCGCCGTCCCCCTTTTCTTAAAAAAATTTGACGCCTATAGCCCCAGTTCCTGACGTTTTCGGCTCATATACGCACGGGCGCGCATCGCGTTTTTCTGATTGGCTTTTTCCCAAAGCTGTTTTTTGCGAAGTTCCAGCTCCTGGTGATGCTGTATCGCCTGCTTTCCCAACTGATCGAAAGTTTGTTTCTGCCCTCTTGAACTTAGAAGTTCAGACGTTCCGATAATTTCTCGAGGCCATAACAGGTTTGCAATCCCATTGACATAAATTCTATAAAATTTGGGTGCAAGGGGCAGATCGAAATTCCCCACATTCACCCAGACTTTGAAATTAGGAGGAAATTGGGGCCTAATGGGGATATTCAAACGCTCCACGGTTTCCAAAAACAAATGGCGGCACTCAATACTGTTAAAACGCTGAAAAAACATGGGGAAATTTTGATCATTGGTGATCATCATTTTGGGGTCTACTTTGATTTTGATTTGAGCAACCGGAAAGTTGATGACAAAATGATCGTCAAAATTATCACGGACAATGAGCGAAATCGTATTAAAGGCATTGATATTACACACCATGAAAATATCACGAATATAATGGATATCCTCCAAAAGCTCACGAGACCGTACCGTAAGCTGGGGAAAAAAGTCATTGATCTCTGCCGATAAGGTTTGCAAGTCCTGATGAGTGACAGGATTCTGAGCGATAGCACTTCTGGCACGGACAGGAGGTTTTTGAAAAGAGGTCAGGTTGTGGGCGCTAAACCCGATGTATTTGCTGAACACACAACGGGAAAGCCCCTCAATTAAGTGGTCAGAAAACATGGCAATTTCGGTTTCCTGTTTTCCAGAGGGACTCACACCCGACCGGGCTTCTTTTTTACTCAGCACAGAGTGGAAAATCCAATTTTCCTGTTCTCGGTCAAACTCCACCATGATTTGCTTGCGTGGAATGCTCAAACTTTTTGAAATCGGTAGGGGAACCTGGTAGGCTTTTTTTTCAAAATTTCGCTCAAAGTGATATTTAAAAATAACATTTTCCAGTGGGTCGCCGGCCATCTTGACACGAGCCGTCAGAATGTATTTTTCGATGAGTCCAGAAGGCAGGTTCAAATCAAACCGCTGACAATAAGCCTTCAACTTTTCGCTAACATCGAGCATACGACGTTGGTCCTCTTGCAGCGTTTGGACCTGTATTTGTTCGACAGCGCTCAAGGTTTGCCCTTTTTTGAGAAGCCGCTCATCCGCAAGAATCACCTTTGGGTTAATATCTTTGAGAAGTTCTTCCAGCAATATTTTGAATTCTTTATTTTGTGCAATATCTTTCACGTACCGTCTGAGATACTGAGCAATCATTCGAGCTGCTTTTAAATTTCCGATGTTCAAAAGTTTCTGCTCCACTCGTTTCATGGACTCGACAAATAGTCGTTTTAAAATCTTTTCAACTTCATTCCCGACATCATCCCGTCCTTGAGCAAACCGGATCAACACGACCATGTCCTCGTGTTCCTGAAAAAAGAACTGATAAAACCGAATCAAGGCCTTCGTCCGCCAAGGCGCGTTATTTTCAATCCAGACGGGTTTTCCGTCATTGTCAAAATCAATGATATCTGACAAGAGCAGATGCTGAGCAAAACAAAAGAGAATTTGCTTTTGAACCTCGGAGTCTTGAAAACGAAACAACATTTCTGTAAATTTCATCCACCAGGGATCACTGGCCAACACCGTAAATTCCGCTTCCATTTCCAGGATTTTCTCTCGCCAGGGATGTTGTAACGCCTCATTGTTGTAGAAAAACCGTTGTTCAGGATTCCACAACAGGCGCGTCAAGGACGTCGGGACCTCGGTTTCTTCCTCCAGACAGCAAATCATTTCAATCCACCAACAATTCAACAAAGCTTTCGGTAAATTACGGTGACTGACTTTTTCGCTTTCTCTTAAAAAAATCGGAATAGCATGCTCCCAAAACATCACCCTTGGGATTTCAAGACTGCCCCAGTTCGGTAAACTTTGAAGGGTAAATCGCTCAATTGAGCCGTCTTCTTTAGTCTGGGTTAGCTCCCAGTTCGAAGGGGGAAAGGCCCCAATCGTACATAATACTTTAAAATCATGGGGAAGATCAAAAGGCATGGGAAGTGTGCCACAAACGAACACGGCAGGGTTGAGTAACAGATCATTCAACATTAAGGAATAAGCCATACTGCCTTCAGGAGATACCAAAAACGGGGTATGCCGTCCTGCCCGTTGTTTACGCAGAATATTAACAAAAAAATGAACCTCTGTATTGGGATATTTTCGGTTTAAATAAGCTTCCACCTGTTGGACCTTGTGATGATTTTGATACTCCGCTAACGCTTCCGCCTGCTCAGACTTCCAACTGAAATACCCCTCTGCCAGCATCACCATCTGCGCACGGAATTTATTGATCCGGAGATACACCAACTCCGGAATGATCTCATCCTTGATTGTTTTCTCCTGAGGGCCCAGAACCTGCCTTAAGAAAATCAATATTTCCGTCCATCGACCTGAGGTGTCAAACGCTAAATTTTCTGCTAAATACGTCAAAAAATTAATAATGACTTTTCCTCGTTGTTTGGATTCAAAAAAATGCTTTAAGGTCAGCTCTTGCTGTTGAGCCAATCCCAGTTGAGCAAGACTGACGCCTTCCTGTTGTGCGTAGTCACTTAATAATTGATGCGAAAGACGGGGACCCAAGACCTGTTTTTGATAATATTTAACCAACCAGTTTCTCACTTTTTTTGTGTCCAAGTCCCTGAGAGAAAAAGGGCAACCCCATTGATAGATTTGCTCCTTTGACAACTCTTTTAGAGAAGGGAAAAAGGTCGTCAGCGTGTTAACATATCGTTCAAAATGAGGAAACGTTTGTAACGCTTTTAAAATTTGATTTTTAAGCAATTTTTTCAACGGCTCCGGATCCAGTTTTTCAATCCGGGTCCAGGTCAATTGGCATAACCGTTGTTGATAGCTGCTGGGAAACACCAGAGCCAAAACTTCCAGTTCCTCGGGACTGAAGGTGGAGGCGTACTTTTCCTGCATCTCTTTTTTAACGGTAATCTCCAAATTCAAACGATGTTTATCCGAAAGCACATGCTCAAAAAAGTAACGATACATGGAGTCATAGATATGCGTAATCAACGCAAGCATAAAATCGGCATCATTCCAACTGTAATTAAAATGAGGATCGGTGTTGTAGATGACTTGAGCATCCACATCCGAGTCCGACTTGTGTCCGATGCCGCCTAAACTCCCAATCGTCGTAATCGCTTCAATGGCAGGCTGGGGATTACTCTTGAAGGAGGGCCCTAATTCAGGATATTCGCTTTCTAAAAAAGACTTCAGATTCCATTTGCCTTCCAAGGCCTCTTGAGGGAGAAAGCGTTCCACGTTCGCGAGACCACTTGAGGCGTTTGGAGGAAAGACCTCAAATACCTGTTTTTCCAAAACAGGATTTCCCGACGCGTCAAAACCTTCTCTTTCAGAAAGTTCCAGCGTAGGAGAATCCACAGGATTAATATCAAACAACAACAAACTTTCAAAAAGCACCTGACGCATATCCTCTGCCGCCAATTCCCACAAACTCAGCATACGGGTACGATTAATACGCCCCATCACCTCATATTCCCGAAGCGCGTAGTTTTTAAATTGATCTAAAGTTTCAGGCGTATAGGTTTGCTGTAAGGCATCACTGATCACATCTTTTTGTAAGGCATCCAGGGCTTTCTTTAGCGCCTCCGCCGTAGACTCATCCCAAGGGTGCCCCGGGATTTTACGATATAAAGTGGTCCAGAGTTCCCACTGCTCGCTGTATTGCGGACTTCGTGCCGGAGAAGCTGTGTCCTCCCCAGAACCTTCAACCCCTTTTGCGGAAGATGCTGAGGCGTTTGTTGCCGCAGGTATTTTGCTTAAAGTTGAGGGTTTCTTTTTACTTTTGAATAGGTCTAACATGGGCGTCTTATAGCTATTTCAGGCTTGTTGTCGATCTACATACCGAATTTTAAACATATCGAGCCTCCACAAATTCTACAACTTAAATTTTTCTCAGTTTCCAAACTTCTCAGGACTCCTCTTGGGAACAAAAATTAAAGAACTTTTTCAGCCAGACTCCCACAAAAGGTGCGGTCAGGACTTGAGCTTTCCTTATTGAGTTTGCTATACAGTACTCAAGACTCTAAAAAAGTCTATAATGATACAATTTCGTTTTGTTCTGGCATGAAAATTGAGTTTCCATTGTCATTCCTGCCGCCGCGGAAGTGACACGAAGCAGAAGCAATGCTAAAATAAATCTGAATGTATGATAAGTATTCCATCCTCAGGAGATCCATGATCCGTAAACCCTTGTGCACCATTCAGCTACAGGAACATCCTCAGTTAAGTGAATTTGCCCAATTAATCCAATCCGGACGTTATTTTAAAAAAATGGAATTGGACCTGATTAAAAATTTGCTGAGACGGGGTGAACTCATTACCTTGGAAAAAGATGACACCCTGATTCATGAAGGGGATGACTCGCCTCCTGAACTGTATATCCTGATAGAGGGGTCTTTAGCGGTAATGGCTCATTCCAAATTTATTTTACGTTTGGAAACCCCCGGAGATGTTGTCGGAGAAATGTCTGTGATCCAGCCTTCCCCGCGATCTGCGGATGTTGTGGCTGAAGGCCATTGCAAGTTAGTCGTTTTCTCCGCGGAAATGCTCACTATCAAACAAAATGCGGAATCCGCACCGATTATCTATGTGATGCTCACTCACGTGTTAGCTGATAAACTGAAAATGACGACGGCTCAATCGCTGATTCGTAAAGGTGAACGGGTGCTCCCTGCCAATCAAATTAAAGTAGGTCTGATTGATGAAACCTTTATCGATCGTTTACTTGTCAAAGGCGTTGTGGAAACCAACTGGTCTGAATCCACGCCCATTGAGATTGATGATCTAAAGCAATTCATGGAAAATCCCTTGGAGAACCGTTTTAATTTGATCGTGGTGGATGTCTTAAATGCTGTAGAAAAACCTTCCACCGAGCATTTTAAAGAATTATTTCGTGCCCTGAAAATGCATGGGGCGCCTATCTTTGTGATCAGTGAATACTGCAATGACTCCATCCAGCGGGACCAATTGTTGTCTCATGGCGCTGACGAATTAATGACCAAACCTTACTCTATCTCCGATTTGAAACATCAAATTTCAAAATATCGCGTATTATACTATCAACACTGTGAATTAGACAAAGCCGAGCATGACGCGGAAACCGACCGGTTGACAGGCTTAGCCAATCGGCGTCGGCTGGATGAATTCCTGCAAGCACTGGGCACACTTTACGCGGATAATCAGCAACCCTTTTCTTTGATTATCGCCGATGTGGATAATTTTAAGCATTATAATGACACGCATGGACATCAAATGGGAGATGTCGTCTTATCCAGAGTAGGGGCCTTGTTTGGCCATAATGTCCGACGTGGAGATCTCGCCGCACGTTTTGGCGGAGAAGAATTTGTGATGGTTCTGCCCAACTGCGGCCTGGAAGCGGCGCAAAAAACTGCTGAAAAATTAAGGAAAGCCATCGAAGATGAAGTTTTTCCCTATCAGGATCAGCAACCAACGGGAAATTTAACCGCAACCTTTGGAGTCGCCACATACCCTGATTCAGCACAGGATATTGTGACCCTCCTCAAAAAAGCCGATGACTGTCTGTACCAAGGTAAAAAAGCAGGGAGAAATGTGGTCGTTGTCCATGGTAAGGAAACTTGACCCCTCAAGAAATCCATCTTTCCATGGAAATTTTCAGGAAATAACTCCCACGCCTCAAGCCCAATACCCGTGAACCGGTAAACCTGAATTATAGGAGAAAGCAGATGACGCTCTTTAAAAAGTACCTACCAAAAAATTGGATCATTGTCTCACTAAAATGGACCCTGTGGAGCCTCGGAATAGTTCTTGTCCTCATGATGAACGGATGCACCCCCTCCAATACAGAGGACACCAAGACCTCAGTGACACCTCCCTCCGAAACGAGCCAGAATGCGGAAGAACCCGTAGAAGCTTCAATTCCGAAGGACACCAATCCCCCTGAAAATCCGCTTGAAAACCTGCCTGCGACGACCGAAAACGTAAATACGGCGACAGCGACAGAAACCACGACGGAGATCTTGCCGTTCTCATGCGATTTTATCAAACAGACGACCAACAGAACCCTCCGAGTGGGAACCCTGCAGAATTTCAAGAAGCCCAGCGACGCGGCGGCCATTGCCCAGGATAATGACGTCGTCCTTATCGATTCAGGACTCTACGAAGGCGATACCGCGGTTTGGACGGCCAATAATCTGACTTTATGCGCAGAGGGGCAGCAACGAGCTCACTTGAAAGCCACAGGAGCAACGGCTGAAAATAAGGCGATTTGGGTGATCAAAGGCAACGACACAACTGTCGTCAATCTTGAGTTTTCCAAGGCAACCTCCACGGATCACAATGGGGCCGGGATTCGTCAGGAAGGCGTAAACTTAACCATCCGCAACAGCTATTTTCACGATAATGAGGATGGGATTCTGGCCGGAGACAACCCGAACAGCACCCTCCTGATTGAACATTCGGAGTTTGCCGGGAACGGCTATGGAGACGGACTGAGCCATAACATTTACATCAATAAAATCAAAAAATTTATCATTCGCTACAGTTACAGTCATCACACCAAAATAGGACACAACATTAAAAGCAGGGCTTACCGCAATTATATTCTCTACAACCGGATCATGGATGAAGATACCGGACAAGCCAGTTACCAGATTGATCTGCCCAACGGAGGTCTGAGCTACATCATTGGAAACTTCATTCAGCAGGGCATGAAAAACGAAAACGACAACATGCTCAGTTATGGCGGAGAGAAAATCACCAACCACAATCCAGAGCTTTACGTAATCAACAATACCTTTTCCAATGACTATTATTATCATGACCTCGTTCATGATGTCTTTTATTACAAGGGCCGACACCTGAATATTTATTCCCAGGCCAAAGTGACCCTAAAAAATAACCTGTTCATGGGAGTCTACGAGCTGTATCATGTCAATGGTGAAGCCAGTGTGGAGGTTCGTTCCAACCTGATCTATACCAACTCGCTGAACCACTACAATGGGGAATATCCCTATCCTGAAAACACCGTGCTTACCGCGGATGCCAATGATGCCACGGGGATCGCCTCTCCCGTTCCGGTAGTGGATAAAGCCAGTTACGATTATCGGATTACCCCAACCTCTGACAGCAGAAACGCGGGGATTGAGCCTGGTGCAGCGCACGGCTTTTCTCTTGTTCCGCAATATCATTATCCGCTGCCAGGACAGAACCCTACACGCAGGATTCCCGAGGGAACCCTGGATATTGGTGCGTATGAAGTTGACGGCAGCAAGCCCTTCGTATCGGAGCGGCAACTGGAAAATAACCACAATCCGGTATTGGATGATGAAGATCCTTCCTATAGCGGACCTTGGGTCAATCACCAGTGGACCGCCTCCATTTCGCTGGCAGAGGTTTCAGGGACAAGCCTTAACAGGATACTGGAGGTAGGACCTGGAAGAACTTACCAGACTCCCAGTCAGGCTTCCGCCGTAGCTCAAGAGGGCGACTGGATCAAAATTGATCCGGGAACCTATGAAAATGACGCGGCGATCTGGACCGCGAACAATCTCCGGATTTCCGGAAATGGCGGTTTTGTCTACCTGAGATCCAACGGCGTTACCGTTGAAGGCAAAGCGATTTGGGTCATTAAGGGAGATCATACCACTGTGGAAAATATTCGCTTTTCCGGTGCGTCGGTGAGGGATCATAACGGTGCCGGTATTCGTCAAGAAGGCACAGATTTAATCATTCGCAGTTGCTATTTTCACGATAATGAGGACGGTATCCTGGCAGGTGATAATCCGAACAGCACGATCCTGATTGAACATTCCGAGTTTGCCAGAAACGGCTATGAAGATGGCTTGAGCCATAACATTTACATCAATAAAATCAAAAAATTGATCATTCGCTACAGTTACAGCCATCACACCAAAGTGGGACACAATATCAAAAGCCGAGCTTACCGCAATTATATTCTCTACAACCGGATCATGGATGAAGATACCGGGCGGGCCAGTTATCAGATTGATCTGCCCAATGGAGGACTGAGCTACATCATTGGAAACTTCATCCAGCAGGGCATGAAAAACGAAAACGACAGTCTTATCAGTTACGGCGGAGAGAAAATCACCAACCACAACCCGGAACTCTACGTGAGCAACAATACCTTTTCCAATGACTATTATTATCATGACAGTAGCCATGATGTTTATTATTACAAGGGCCGACACCTGAATATTTATGCCCGGGCCAAAGTGACTTTGAAAAACAACCTGTTCATGGGAGTCTACGATCTGTATCATGTCAACGGTGAAGCCAGCGTGGAGGTTCGTTCCAACCTGATCTATACCAACTCGCTGAACCACTACAATGGGGAATATCCCTATCCTGAAAACACAGTGCTTACCGCAGACGCCAACGATGCCACGGGAGTCGCCTCCCCCGTTCCGGTAGAGAACAAAGCCGCTTACGATTATCGGATTACCCCAACTTCTGAGGCCAGAAACGCGGGGATCCCTCCTGGAGAGGCTCACGATTTCTCTCTTGTTCCCCAATATCATTATCCGCTTCCAGGACAGAACCCCACGCGCAGGATCCCCGAGGGAACACTGGATATTGGAGCTTATGAAGTGGACGGCAGTGAAGCCTTCGTTGCGGACAGGCAACTGGAAAACAATCACAATCCGGTCCTGGCCGATGAAGATCCTTCCTATAACGGACCGTGGGTTGATCATCAGTGGACTGTCTCTGTTCCGTTGGCAGATACTTCCGAAACAAGTAACCACAGGGTGCTGGAAGTAGGACCCGGGAAAATTTACCAGACCCCCAGTCAGGCCGCCGCGGTAGCGCAGGATGGAGACTGGATCAAAATTGATCCGGGAATCTATGAAAGTGACGCGGCAATCTGGACGGCGAAGGATCTCAGAATTTCCGGAAATGGAGGTTTTGTGTACCTGAAATCCAACGGTGTTACGGTTGAAGGCAAAGCTATTTGGGTCATCAAGGGGAACAATACTACTGTGGAAAATATCCGTTTTTCCGGTGCTTCAGTACCGGATCGCAATGGGGCGGGTATTCGTCAGGAAGGTACAGACTTAATTATCCGCAGTTGCTATTTTCATGATAATGAGGACGGGATTCTGGCAGGTGATAATCCGAACAGCACGATCCTGATTGAAGATTCTGAATTCGCCAGAAACGGCTATGAAGATGGACTGAGCCATAACATTTACATCAATAAAATCAAAAAATTGATCATTCGCTACAGTTACAGCCATCACACCAAAGTAGGACACAACCTCAAAAGCAGAGCTTACCGCAATTATATTCTCTATAATCGAATCATGGACGAAGATACCGGGCGAGCCAGTTATCAGATTGATCTGCCCAATGGAGGACTGAGCTACATCATTGGAAACTTCATCCAGCAGGGCATGAAAAACGAAAACGACAGTCTTATCAGTTACGGCGGAGAAAGCATCACCAACCACAACCCGGAACTCTATGTGATCAACAATACCTTTTCCAATGACTATTATTATCATGACAGCAGCCATGATGTTTATTATTACAAAGGCCGACACCTGAATATTTATTCGGGAGCGAAAGTGACCTTGAAAAATAACCTGTTTATGGGAGTTTACGATCTGTATCATGTCAATGG
>JBBCAX010000094.1:0-84461 GCA_051382335.1 Deltaproteobacteria bacterium TL4 | reverse complement strand
TGAGAAAATTGTTAATCATCTTAAACTCAATGGCCAAAAACAATTGCCCTTGGGATGAAAATTATGTTCAAAATATCTTAAAAACCACTTGACTTTCAAGACAGTCGCTTCACTCAGGGAACCGGTTCGCAGGCTGATTGGAGTTGAAGCCTGATTTCAAAAGCTTAACAGGCGCAGGATTGAGAAAACTCAAATTTTAGCGAAGGTATTATTCATGCATTGCTATTTTGATAAAAAAATGAAATTCATAAGTGGGCTCAGCTCATCAAAGCAAACGTTAAAATCAAAGAGTCGTGGGACTCATGCAAGAAGGAATGGAATGATACCTGTGGCAATCGTAGGCCTGGGACAAATTGGTTCTCGTTTTGATGAAGACTCAAAAAGAAAAGTCGTTTCGTCACATGCAGGCGCCTATCTTCATTTTAGTGAAAAAATCAAAATTGTCGCGGCTTGCGATATTGATGAAAACAATTTGAAATCATTTCAGCATCGCTGTCCTGACGTACCCGTCTTTTCTGCTTTACCTACGATGCTCAAAGCGGTACCCATTGATGTGCTGAGTATTTGTACTCCCCATGAATTTCATACCCAACACGTGCTAACGACCTTGGAGTTCATTACGCCGAAAGTGATTTGGTGTGAAAAGCCGATGGCCCTGAGCGTTGAAGACGCGGAAGCGATGGTTCGGCACTGCGGTAACGCCAATACCGCATTGATTGTCCATCATTCAAGACGTTGGTTTTCCACCTTTACGCAAGCAAAAAACTGGTTGGATCAAGGAAAGATTGGGCAACTGCGATCAATTCGTGTTTCTGCGCCAAACCGTTTTTGGGCTATCGGAAGTCACATGGTGGATTTAATGTTATTTTATGGAGGCGTTCCCAAAAACATTTCTGTCTTGGAGCGGCCTGATCTTGTTGAGGATCAGGAACCGTCTTATGACTTGATGCTCCAGTTTGACAAACATGTTGTGGGACACCTCATTACGGTAGGCTTCAAATATGAATTGATTCTGGAAGTCGACCTGATTGGGAGTGAAGGCCGGATTCTGGTCACAGAAAATGGAGGATGTTGCGTTTACCTTCCTTATGAAGAGAGTCTCCGCTATGCACACTACAAAGAATTGAATGAAACAAAAAAAGAAAGCGTCACACCGATTGAAAATGAATCAACGCTGCTTGCGATTGTTCAACAAATCATTGAATATTGTGAGGGAGCGCGAAGCTCTTTTCCCTGTGAAGGGCAAGATGGTTTGCAAGTGATTAAAATCATGGATCAAGTAAAAAACTATACTAAAAACAGGTAAGACACGAAAGGCGATGGATGAAAAAGAAGTTGGCACTCTTCGGCGGCGACCCCGTAAGAAAAGCCCCATTTAAGAATTCAGTGAATGTTGACAAAGAAGAGATTTTGTCCGTTTTGGATTGTTTTAGAAATAACGAATTTTCCCGCTATGCTGGCGGACCAGGCAGTGATGTAAAACAATTGCTGACGATGAAAAGTGTGGAGGCTGAGACGTTTCCGACTAATTACTGGAATTTTTTAGGAGGTCCTAAAGTTAAAACCTTTGAAGCCCGGTGCAGTCAGTATTTCGGAAGTGCTTACGCCATTGCCGTCAACTCCGCAACCTCTGGAATCACAACGGCGTTGGCCGCGTGTGATATTGGCCCGGGAGATGAGGTTATTGTGACGTGTATGTCATTTACCGCAACCGGAACAGCCATTATTCCTTGCGGTGCCATTCCTGTTTTTGTCGATGTTGATCCTTACAGTTTATGCATAGATCCACAGAAAATCGAAGAAAAGATCACTTCAAAAACCAAGGCCATTCTGTTGGTTCACCTGTTGGGAACTTCTGCGGAGATGGATGAAATCTGCGCTATTGCCCGGAAACATCAACTTCGTGTGCTTGAGGATTGCGCACAAGCGCCTGGAACCTTATACAAAGGTAAAAAAGTAGGCTCCATTGGGGATGCGGGAATCTTCAGTCTTCAGGAAACCAAAAATTTCATGTCTGGCGAAGGCGGAGTCATCATCACCAATGATGTACAGCTTGCCAAAAAGTGCAGGCTGATCCGCAATCATGGAGAAACCATTATCAACGAGAACGACTCTGTTGCCGAAATGGTCAATGTGGTCGGATTCAATTTCAGAATGACTGAAATGACGGCAGCACTGGCAAGCGTTCAGTTGGGAAAATTAGATAAATTGAATGAAATTCGAACCCAAAACACCAATTACCTGCTCCATCAGTTACAAGGCCTGGAATGGATTGAGTTTTATCAACCGCCAAGTTATATAAAATTTGTTCCCCATTTGTTGGGTTGGCAGTATAACGCAAAAAAGGCTGGTGTTCCCAGAGCAGTCATCGTCGCGGCGTTAAGGGCCGAAGGGATGCCTGTGGGCACAGGATATCTCCGGTTGTTGTATGAAAATCCACTTTTCCTCAAAAAGATCGCCTTTGGTGACAAAGGATATCCTTTTTCATTATGCGAAAATCCTCAGCATCTTGATTATAAGAAGGGTTTATGTCCTGTAGGAGAACAATTAATCAAGGAAAAATGTCTCTGGTTTTATCATATTCACGCTCCAAATACTTTGGAGGATATGAAAGAAGTCGTGGAGGCGTTCAAGAAAGTGGATGCTTCCTTAAAAGAACTTCAACAGCTTGATTCTGGTAAAATTTCAGTGGATTATCAACGATAGCGGTCAGTATTCCAAGGCTCATTAGCAGAAAATTGAAAGCTCTGGAACTTGTTCTTTTGTATAAAACGGTGTGGAAATGAACTTAGGTATTATTATGGCGAGAGGGGGCTCAAAAAGAATACCCCTGAAGAATATTAAACTTTTGAATGGGCAACCCTTGATCAGCTATTCAATCAAAGCCGCGTTAAAGTCGCAAAGAATAGATCGTTTGGTGATTTCCACGGACCATGCCGAGATAGCAAGAATCGCCAGAGAATGTGGAGCGGATGTCCCTTTTACAAGACCTGCGGAGTTGGCTGAGGACGTGCCAAGCGAATTAGTTAGCCAACATGCGGTCCGGTTTGTGGAGCAACAAACCGGAATCCCTGTGAATTTAGTAATTACGATGCAGCCCACGACGCCTTTTGTGCAACCGGAAGATATTGATGCCTGTATCAAAATCCTCGAAGAAGACGCAAGTTTCGACTCAGCGATAACCGTCAAGGAAGTTTCGGAACGACCGGAGTGGATGTTTCATGAAAGACAGGGAAAGATCTCACCGTTCCAGGGATCTCCGATTGAAGGGGAAACAGGCGTTTTTCAATCATTACCCAAGCTATATCACCCTAATGGCGCTGTTTATGTCAGTCGACGCTCAGTCTTGATGGAGAAAAACCGAATCATTGGAGATGATTGTGGATTCCATTTAATGTCCCGAGAGCATTCGGTAGATATTGATGAGCCTATTGATTTTGAGTTCGCTGAATTACTCGCGAGACGTTTATTTGCCCAATAACTTGTGAACAGGAATAACTTTATGGAAATAATTTGGGTGGAAAAATTAGGAGTCGGGGAGATACTGATTTTATTGAAACGATTGCTATGGAGCAAAGTTGAGATACGCTATGATGAGCATCAGATTTCGACCTTGGCGCATTACGTCCTCATCTTTCTCAATAAGCATTTTCAGCTCACATTGTTTAAACCCGCGAACTTGACGCTTAACACTAAAGACGAACAAGGTTACGCGGCAACGTACTATCTTCATGAAAATCTCAATCAATGCCTTAATGCTTTTTGCGCTCGTTATATCCGTGAGGAACCTCCCTGGTTTCAAAAAATGACGAAGTCTTATTTGGCCGAAAAACTGATCCCCAGCATCGCCTTCATCACAATGGTTGAATTTGAAAGGAACTCATTAAAGGCGGAACACACTCTTTTTATTGCCAGAAATCCCATTAATTCGATTTTCATGGAATTTTACCAAAAACGGGGTTTTCAGATTCAGCAATCGCTCCAGTTTTTTGTATATTTAGCCCCTCTTCGACCCTTTGCGCGGTTACTTCAGCTAGTCCTCACTCAGATAGAAGGGAAACCCATAATCACCAACATTAACACGATCAAACCCTCCGTTTGGGTTGAATATTTTCATGCGGAAGCCACGGACCGCAGGGAAAATCTTTGGTCTTCTGCGGTAAAAGCGGCTGACTTTGATTTAGTTTACTACATGGATCGTTCCGATGCTCCTGTCACAGAACAAGCCAGAGACACCTGTCTTCGGTACGGATTTAAATGGGTGGATTTACTCGGAAGAAAACGTTGGGTGAAGTTGCCTAACCGTCAAATGGTTTTATTGATTCGACAGCTATTTCAAATCAATACCGCTCAGCCCTTTTGGTTTCATTTCTATAAACTGCAGTACACGATTCTGCATACGGTCCTTTCAGCGCTATACCGGCATTTTCAGGTCAAGATCCTTATACAGCACCAGGATTGTTCCTGGTTACAGGGGGTTCAGGCAAAAGCCGTAGAGTCGGCGGGCGGAATGATGTTGGGATTTCAATGGTCGCATTACATTTACGATTTGCAAACCAATCACTTAACGCCTCAACATCTGTTTTTTGTGTGGGGCAAAATGAATGCTTATTTTACTCAAAACAAAGGGGTTTCAAGCCGTTTCTTTCTACCCTCAGGAACCATTTTTACAGAACCCCATAAAAGTAAGGAAGTGGAGGCGTTTTGTCAGAAACATGATTTTATTATTTCTATTTTTGACTCAGGAGCCTGCTACAATATTCATCAGTCTCCAGAATCGTTATCTCAGTTTTACTTGGCCATGTTGGATGTTTTGAATGAAAATCCGACGTGGGCGGGGATCATCAAAAGTAAAGACAGGGATATTGAAAGTTTTTCGCCTCTATTACAAGGATCCTCGATCATTTCCAAAATGCTGTCTTTGGTAGAACAGGGACGACTGCTTGTCTGCTCGCCTTTAACAACCGCCTTAACGGTTGCGGCAAAGACCCATCTTTCAGTGTGTTTCAGTATCAACTCCGCGGGTATTTTGGCCGGCATTTCAGGCTATCGTGCGATCCACTGGGATTGTTCAGGGTGGTTGAAACACCCTTTCTATCGACAGCCACAGCAGCAAATTGTCTATACCTCTTTGAAAGAATTCAAAAACGCTATTCTCAAAGTCGCTCAAGGAGACTCAACTATAGGAGATTTATCGTTATGGAGACGGGAGTTGAATCATTTTGACGACTTATTGGGATCCCAGCGTATTGGGCATTTTATTCAATGGTATATGAAAGATATTGCCGAAATCGGCAATATGGAGCAAGCTCTGGCTGCAACGGTAAAACACTACCGGGAAGTCTATCATGTTCAACTGGAAGATATGGCCTTCGAAGGTATTGAACTCTATAACTAAAGAACGTTCCTTCCTCAATCCCAAATGAGCCTTATGATTATTGATAAAAATCTTTCAAAATTTATTATTTACTATGAAGAAAGCATCCTGAATGCTCTCATTAAAATTGAGAATAATGAGGAACAATGCATCTTTGCGGTAACTCAGAGTGGAGAGTTGGAAGGCGTGTTGACGGATGGAGATTTTAGACGCTGGTTGATCAATCCCAGGATCGCAAACCACAGTTTAGAGCAATCGGTACGCTGTCTCGTCAACAAAAATTTTCAATTTGCGAGAGACAAAGATAATCCTGATAAAATCCGTGCGATCTTTTCTGAACGAATCTCCTTAGTTCCCATCCTTAACGAACACCAACGCTTGGTCGCTATTGCCAAAAAACGAACCAAACGTTTGGAAATTGACAGTTTCCGACTGGATGACGCCTCACCTACGTTTATCGTCGCGGAAATTGGGAACAACCATAATGGTGATTTTGAACTTGCTAAAAAACTTGTGGAAAAAGCCAAAGAATCCGGAGCTCACTGTGCCAAGTTCCAAATGAGAAATTTAAAATCCTTGTACAAGAACGAAGGCGAAACGAAGGATATTCAAGAGGATTTAGGCTCACAATACACCCTGGATCTGTTGACCCGGTTTCAACTGCCCAATGACCAACTTTTCCAATTGTTTGACTACTGCAGACAGTTGGCTTTGATTCCCTTGTGTACCCCTTGGGATATGGAAAGTTTTCTACAGTTGGAAAACTATGGCATGCCCGCATACAAAGTCGCCTCCGCAGATTTTACCAATCATGAGTTGCTTGAAGGGTTGGCTCGGTCGGGGAAGCCTTTGATTTGTTCCACAGGCATGACCACTGAAAATGAAATTGTAGATTCCGTTAAGTTACTTCGCAACCTCGGCGCGCAATATGTCCTCCTGCATTGCAATTCAACCTACCCCGCGCCGTTTAAAGACATCCAACTGCAGTATATGAACCGCTTGAAGGTCTTGGGTGATTGTTTTGTCGGCTATTCAGGACATGAACGAGGAATTAACGTGGTTCTTGCCGCCGTCGGTTTGGGGGCAAAAGTGATTGAAAAACACTTTACCCTTGATAAAACGATGGAAGGTAACGATCATCGGGTGAGTTTGCTTCCTGAAGAATTTAAACAGATGGTTGAGGGGATTCGTGAGATTGAATCGGCAATGGGACAAGCTCAGATCAAAACGATTTCCCAGGGAGAGCTGATTAATCGGGAAACCCTTGGAAAAAGTCTGGTTATCAATTGTGAGCTCAAAGAAGGACAAGTTATTTTAGAATCCATGATCCACATCAAAAGTCCAGGCAAAGGACTTCCGCCTTATCTAAAAAAAGATCTGATTGGCAAAATCGCGAAACGAAACTTCAAGGCGGGAGATTTCTTTTATCGTACAGACTTGGAAAATACAGAGGTGTCTCATCGAAACTTTCAATTTTCAAGGCCGTGGGGATTGCCTGTTCGCTATCATGACATGGACCAGATTCAAAGTATGACCAACGTCAGCTTGCTGGAATTTCATTTGAGCTACAGTGATTTGGAAGAAGAATTGCTCAGTCACTTTTCGACAGCGTTTGATCTTGATTTTGTGGTACACAGTCCTGAGTTGTTTGCAGGGGATCATACGCTGAACCTTTGCACCTTTGATAACGATTATCGTCAACGTTCCGTCCATGAATTACAAAGGGTGATTGATATCACGAAGGCGATCAAACCTTTTTTTAAGAGAGCCACACGACCTCTGATTATCGTGAATGTAGGTGGTTTTACTGAAGACGAAGCCCTTCCTCCTTCTGAAAGAAAGCCCTACTATGATCAATTATCGAGGTCACTCTCAGAGCTGAAGACAGAGGGCGTTGAACTCATTCCCCAAACCATGCCTCCATTCCCATGGCTCTTTGGCGGACAACGTTTTCACAATCTTTTTATGGATCCCGACGAAATCGCACGTTTTTGTAAAAAACACCATTCCCGGATTTGTCTGGATATTTCCCACTCCAAGTTGGCCTGTAGTTATTTTAAGTGGTCCTTTGATGAGTTTGTCGAAAAAGTGGGACCTCATACCGCGCATTTACATATCGTAGATGCTAAGGGTGTTGATGGTGAAGGTTTGCAAATAGGCGAAGGCGAAATTGATTTTTATTCATTAAGTAAAACCTTGAAAAAAACGACACCGGAATCCTCGTTTATTCCCGAAATCTGGCAAGGGCATAAAAACAACGGAGAAGGATTTTGGATCGCTTTAGATCGTTTGGAACATTTTAATATTTAGTTATCAAGAATTTTTTAAAATTATCTGCGTTTATCCACGGCGGCATCGTTCGTATTCAACTAATTTTAGTTTCAAAGGAGTTTTATGAGTTTTAAAATTAATTGGTCAGGAAAATCAATTGACTATACAGAAGAAGAGATCAACATTGTTGCGGAAGTAATGCGTCACGGAGACCCGCAAACACAAGGGCCTTATCAGAAACAATTCGAAGCTGATTTTGCCAATTATGTCGGAAGCCCCCATTGTTTTGCCATGACCAGTTGTACTCATGCCTTAGAAATAATCGCGGACTTGATTCAAATAAAGCCGGGCGATGAAGTGATTGTCCCGGGACACACCTATTGTTCTACCGCCATTCCTTTTGCCCGTGTGGGCGGCACGTTGAAATGGGCCGATATTGACCCTGACTCTTTCACCGTTTCCTTAGACTCTATCAAACGGCTGAAGACCCAACGAACCAAAGCCATTATTGTCGTCCATCTCTATGGAATGATAGATCCCGAAATTGAAGCCATTGCGGCATACGCCCAGGCGGAAGGGATTTATTTGATTGAAGACTGTGCTCAGGCGTTGGGTTCATTTAAACACAAGAAAGCCTGTGGAACCTTTGGCGATTTTGGCGCCTATAGTTTTCATGCCCAAAAAAACATCACAACCCTTGGAGAAGGTGGGTTGTTACTCGTCAAAGATGAGAAAATGGCAAAAAACATCCGTGGATTGAGACACAACGGACATGCTCCTTTTGAAAATCAGAGCGAATATTGGCAACCCGCGATGAGCAATGTGGATTTGAACCTTGAAGGGGTTTGGCCTCATAAGTTTACAATTTGTGAAGCGCAAGTGGCCTTGGGAAGTGCCCTGCTCAAACGGTTGGGAGCGTTAACGGACGCCCGGAGAAAACGAGCCAAACTTTTTCAGCAAAGGCTCGCTTCTTTCAATGAGCTTGTGCTGCAAAAATGTGATGAGCCTTCAACCCATAGTCACCATTTATTAGCGGCGCGTTATGATGGAAAACGTTGGGGCAAAACCAATCATGACTTAATCAAAATGTTAAGCGGGGAATATCGCATCAAGGTGATTGCTCAATATTATCCACTGTATCGCTATGATCTGTTCAAGAAAATGGGGTTTGGAGAGGCACACTGTCCGAACATTGATCATTTCTACGATAATATGATTTCATTTCCTTTTCACCTGACCATGAGTGATGAAGATTTTGAATATCTGATTAAATCCACTATTTCCGCATTAACCAAGCTTAGAGGATGATATGTTTTTAGGCGTTATTCCCGCACGGGGAGGAAGCAAAGGGATTCCTGGTAAGAATATTAAAAAAATTGGGGGAAAACCGCTGATTGCCTGGTCTATTGAATCAGCGAAACAGTCAAAGCAACTGGATGATTTCCTGGTTTCTACCGATGATGAGGAAATCGCGGCAGTTGCTCGAGCTTATGGGGCGCCTGTCATGATGCGTCCCGCGGAGCTTGCGACCGATGAGGCAACCACTATTTCAGTGCTCAAGAATATTGCTGAAAAGCGTCCCGAAGCGGAACATTTGATTGTGTTGCAACCGACGTCACCTTTAAGAGCGCCTGCTTTGATTGATGAGTGCATTGCCTCATATTTGAGTGACGACTACGACAATCTTGCCACCGGATGGTATTGTAAATATCGTGAGTTTGGAACTCACAACAACGGGAGGCGCCAGGATTATCAGGGTTTTTTTTATGATGATGGAAATGTCTATATTCTGAAACGCTCACTGGCGTTGGCAGAGCAGTGGTTTGGAACACGAATTAACAAAAAAGTCATTCCCAAAATCTATAACTTCGAAATCGATGATGAGGTGGATATCCTGATTCTGGAAAAACTCTTATCCTATAAACAACAGGGAAAATTATGATAGCAAAAATATTCAAGCAAGTGCCTCGCATCCTCTTTGGTGCAGGAACCTTGAAACGACTCGCTGAGCTATTGCCCGCAAGGGCTTCAGAAGCCGAATATTATATTTATGTGGTTGATCATGTTCATCAGAAAACAGACTTGATGAAAAGGATTGATCTCAGTGATCAAGATTTGCTGATATGGGTTGATACCACAGACGAACCCAAAACGCTACAAGTGGATGCCATTAAAGACGAGGTCGTTAATCAGGGGAAAGCCGACCCTCTCGCGATAATTGCCATTGGTGGAGGAAGTGCCCTGGATGTTGGAAAAGCGCTTTCAGTGGTGTTGAAAAATGAAGGCTCTTCTGCCAATTACCAAGGGTGGGATCTTGTCAAAAATCGAGCAGTCTTCAAAGTCGGGATTCCTACACTCTCAGGGACAGGCGCGGAGGCAAGCCGAACCGCGGTGTTGACCGGAGTTGATAAAAAATTTGGAATCAATAGCGATTATAGTATGTTTGATGCTATTTTATGCGATTCTTCGCTGCTGAAAACAGTCCCTAAAGACCAGGCGTTTTATACCGCTATGGATTGTTTTATTCACTGTGTTGAGTCCTTGACGGGGACCATGATCAACGAACTCTCCAAAGCGTATGCCGCCAAAGCCTTGGAATTGTGTAAAGAAGCGCTTTACGAAGATGACGGCGATAAATTGATGGTTGCCTCTTATTTGGGGGGAGCCTCCATTGTCAATTCTGAGGTGGGTATTTGTCACGCCTTGTCTTATGGGCTCAGTCTGGAATTAGGCTATCATCACGGTGTCGCTAACTGCATCGCCTTTAACACGTTGGAGTCTTACTATGGCGAATATGTCCTTGAAATGCGTGAAATGCTGAAAAAGTTCGGTGTCCCGCTTCCGGGCAAGGTCACTCAAGAGGTCAATGCGGATATGCTCGAACGTATGGTGGCGATGACGCTCAAAATGGAAAAACCGCTCACCAATGCCTTGGGAGAAAACTGGAAAAGTGTGTTTACTCCCGAAATCATTATTGAGCTTTATGGAAAAATGTAGAGAAATCATGATTCAATATAAAACTGAAGGCGACGCCATCAAACGCTTGATCGCAATCAAGGGAGAAGCGTTTGCTGAATATCGTAAACGCTGGGATCAGGTGAACAGTTTTCAGCTCGAAAGCGATTTTCCCTTATTTCTTCACATTGAATCAAGCTATCAATGTAATTTCCAGTGTCCTATGTGCACTCAAGGTAATCCGGAATTGAAGGCAAAGTTTGGATACCCCGAGCGTATGACCACTGGCAAGATTTTAAAGCTATTAAAAGAAGCACAAAAATTTCATTGTCCTTCCGTCTCCTTTCAAGGGGACAATGAACCTTTTTTAATGAAAGACCTCATTCATTGGTTTGAGCTGGCAAGAGAACACGGTTTTTTAGACATTATGGTGAATACCAATGGTTCGGTGATGACTGAAGCGCTTGCCGAAAGAACCATTCGTTCCGGATTGACACGTTTGCGCTTCAGTCTTGACGCCATCACTGAAGAAACCTATGCCAAAATTCGTATTAACGGAAAGTTCGAACGGACGATGAGGAATATTGCTTTGTTTTTACAAAAAAAGAAAGAATTACAGGCCGATTTACCGCTGGTAGGCGTCAATTTTGTACGAATGAAGCAGAATGAACATGAAATTGAAGCGTTTGTAGAGTATTGGAATGACCGCGTCGATTTTATTGTTCTTCAAGAATTCATGACGCCTGATACCGAAGGCGAATATGAACATTTATCCGGAGAAAGCAAGTTAGCGGTTCATAATTTTCAATGCAACCAACCCTGGCAACGTTTATACATCCGGGGAAACGGAGAAGTCACTCCCTGCTGTGCGATGTTCAGCCGCTATTTAAAACTTGGTGAAATACAAACCAGTTCCCTTGAATCCCTTTGGAATGGTCCTGCCATCAAGGCATTGAGAAAACTGCATGCGGAAGGACGCTATGCTGAAAATCCGGTTTGTTTAAAATGCTCCAAAAGTGGATGAGGCCCCTCCCGCCAATAGGGCAATACCCGTGCATGAACTCAAGTTTGTAGTCCCGCCTTTAGGCAAAAAACCCTGCTGAAAAGCCGCCTAAAGGCGGAACTACAAACTTTTCACCATGATGTCAGGAATGGCTACTCACTTAAGCCGGGACACCTCGATGGTAGGCCGGAACTACGTGTCCGGCAACCTCAACGATCAGAAAAGCGGGGCATGTAATCCCCGCCTACCAATGTCCCGCTTTTGTAAGAAAGTGGTAGAAGGGGACTACGTGCCCCTCATTTTGCCGGGCATGTAATCCCGGCCTACCAATTACTTTCATGCTTCGTTGTGAGACTTGTCTCATGGGGGTTAAGTGGGTAGCTTCAGGAATACTTGCCGTAGTTATATAACTTCCTGTAATTTTGGTGTTTATTAATTAACGTTCCAATTTCATGCACGGGTATTGTCCTATAGACGTTCATTTAAATAAATTCATTTGAGTCCAACTCAGACGGTGGAGTGCCAAAGCTTGCTTTGGCCAAAACCAAAGCAAGGCCATCGCCTTTCTGGCCAAAGCAAGCTTTGGCACTCCTGAAATAGCGTTGTTTAAACGGATCACGCAACAGGAGGAGTTTTCTGAATCTATTTAAATGAACATCTATAACTGATTTGGCAAACGTGAAGGCGCACCCCATGGAATACTTATTTGATAGCATTAAAAAACTGTTTCAAAAGATCAAACGCAGGCCACGTTCCTCTGAGGGGAAGCAACCCCCCATAGCGCCTGACTCCGTGGAACCACGTGTGGATTTGAAACGCCCTGAAACAATTCAAGATTCGAATACCGCCGATAAATATTCTGACTATTGTTAACTTTCGATAAATAAATTCATTTGAGTCTAATCCAGACTGTGGAGTGCCAAAGCTTGTTTTGGTCACATCCAAAGAAAGGCCTTCGCCTTTCTGGCCAAAGCAAGCTTTGGCACTCCTGAAACAGCGTTGTTTAAACGGATCTCGCAACAGCGCAACAGGATGAGTTTGCTGAATTTATTTATTTGCAGGGTTCCTCATTGTTTCTAAATTTAATAAATAATCTGCGTTCATCTGCGTTCATCTGTGGTTAAATTTTTATATAGTTTTTTCAAAGTCAGAAAATTAATTTCATCACAGCGTTGATACGTCACTTCATCCATGATTTGGTGAATTAAGGCAATTCCTCTCCCTCGATCAGAAATTGAATCTAAATCGTCCACGTTGTAACTTCTGTTGATGAGCGGCACTTTAACTGGGGGCATAGGTTTGCCTTTATCATAAATGTGGCAAAGGATCGCATCCGGTTGAATCAACACTTCAATCTCAACCAAGTTACCCGGTTGTAATTCATAAGCATGTTCGACAACATTGGTAACCGCTTCAACCACCGCCAGTTCAATCATAAAGCTGTCTTCCTCATCAAACGCGGCATGTCCCGCGAAAGAGCGAAGAGCCAATCCCACTAAAGGGATATGTTCCAGTTGACTTTCAATGGTTAACTTAATGGAACTCATCGTATTTTATTCAGTTGCATGGTTATTGAAGTGGAGACAATGCTCAATAGCTTGACGCAATTCACTTCCCTTAACCTGTTTTTTCAGAAGTTTGGCAACTCCAGACGTCAGCATACTGAAGATGTTGTGGTTTTCATAATTCATAGTCGAGAGAGAGTGAATATTTGCAGGGTCCTTATGCAATAAAAGGGGATTGGTTTGCAAGTTTATTCGAACAGTTTTACGCTGCCCTCGAAAAACAGCTTTATTTATGAACCTTACTGCGATATCAGACTGACGTTTGTGTTTATGTCCAAACCCAAAATTTGAGTTGCTGGTACTGGCCGAATCTTATAAACTCCCCAGAAAATTAGAATTCAGTAGCCATCGACAACACCTTCTAGGAACAATTAAAGTCATGCCTGTAATTACTTTTCAACCTTCCGGAAAAACCATAGACGTTCCTCCGGGAACAGAACTCCTGAACGCGGCTCATGAAGCCGGTGTGAGCATTGAATCACCCTGCGGCAGTACAGGAACATGCGGCGCGTGTCTGGTTCGGGTCGTGGCTGGCGAGGTTCGTTTTGATAACCTTGAAATCCTCCCTCAAAACGCGATTGACGAAGGCTTTGTGCTGGCTTGTCAAACACACATCATGAACACTCCTGTCACTTTTGAAGTCCCTGAACAAGACGAGCGTAAAGAGGGCAAGTTTGATAAGGTTCATGAAAACCTCAGCCTGATTCGTCATGAATTACTTCCAAAAAAAGAACAGCTCAACGCCTTGGCCCACAAGTGGTATTTGGAAATTCCAGCAGCTCAGAGGGAAGATGGTCTGTCTGACCGGGATCGTTTGACACGGGAAATCCAAAAGAGCGTGGGGAAAAAAGAAGTGATTTATCCGCTTGCGGTCATCCGATCTCTCGCGGAGACGCTTCGTGCGGAAGAGGGGCAGATAACGGTCACCCTGATTTGTGAGCAGGATCAATATCATGTCATTCAGCTTGAATCCGGTCAACACACCGCTCAGCATTTTGGCCTTGCTGTAGATCTGGGAACAACGACGATCTCGGTACAACTGGTGTCTTTGTCTGAGTTCGAAGTGATTTCGACACAAAATGATTATAACGATCAGTTGAAATGCGGCCTTGATGTGATCAGTCGGATTAATTACGCAAAACGGCCGGAACGGCTGGAGGAATTGAGGGTTCGTGTGTTAGAGACGATCAACCGCCTGGCACAAAAAGCGGCTGAGGAGCACGGGATCGCTCTTCAAACCATTTCCAATTCCGCAATTTCCGGAAATACCACCATGATCCACCTGCTACTGGGACTCAACCCTGAGTATCTTCGACTTGAGCCTTATACCCCCACTTTACTGGAAGTCCCTTTATTAACCGCACAAGAAGTTGGCCTGCAGATCAATCCTCAATCCTGGGTACACATTTCTCCTAATGTAGGCAGTTATGTCGGTGGGGATATCACAGCCGGAGTGTTATGTTCCGATTTGGCGACAGATTCCGAAGAACTGAACCTTTTCATTGACATAGGAACCAATGGAGAACTGGTTCTTGGAAACTGTGATTTTTTGTTAGCCTGTGCCTGTTCTGCGGGTCCCGCGTTTGAAGGCTCAGGCGTAGATCACGGAATGCGGGCCAGTCACGGAGCCATTGAACGGGTGGAAATTGATCCGGACACTGGAGTCGCCCAGTTCTGGACGATTGGCAATCAGCCGCCCAAGGGAATTTGTGGTTCAGGCATGATCTCTTTGTTGGCAAACCTCTTCCTTTCTGGCTGGCTTGATGCCGCCGGAAAGTTCAATCGCGCAAAGGCCTGCAAAGCGATTCAGGTGAAGGGGCGACAAGCCCATTATATCATTGCCCATGAAAACGAAAGCGCAACCGGCAAACCCATTACGATCAGTGAGTTGGATATCAATAACATTATCCGTGCAAAAGCCGCCATTTATGCGGCCTGCGCGTTGATGCTCCAACACGTTGAAATGTCGTTTGAGGACTTGGCGCATGTTTATATCGCTGGTGGCTTTGGTCGATTTATAGATTTAGAAAAGGCGATTGTGATTGGTCTGATTCCAGACATACCCCGAGCCAAATTTCAATTCATTGGTAATTCCTCTTTAATGGGAACACACATGGTTCTGGTTTCACAAGAGTACCGAAAAAAACAATTGAAATTGGCCCAAAATATGACAAACCTTGAATTGAGCACAGATCCAAGGTATATGGATCAATACACTGCGGCGTTGTTTTTACCCAATACCCACCTGGAGCTTTTTCCTTCGGTCAAGTTCGCTTTGAATCGCCGATGAACCGAACTGAGCTTTATTTTAATTGAAGGAACTTCCCACCAAAAAAGAGGCCATGATGCAACACCGTTGCCCGGGACAAGACATGAGAAATTGGACGGCAGATGCCATTTTTGAGGTGAGCTGTCCCAACTGTCGTGAAGAAATTGAATTTTGGAAAGATGAACCGCTGCATTATTGTCACGGTTGTGGGAGTGAGGTTCGCAATCCACGCATTGACATGGGATGCGCGGATTGGTGTAAATCCGCCCAAAAATGTGTTGGTGTGATCCTGAAGAAGGATGCGTGAGGAGCCCGATATATGGCTCCAACAGCTCTTGAAAAACGTATTGAGATGGCACAAATGAGCACTAAGGAACTGGCAGGTGATCCGAAAGTGTTGAGCAAGCTCACAGAAACAAAGATGCCCTTTGGTAAATACGCTAACCGTTACCTTATGGATTTACCTCAAAACTACCTGGTATGGTTTTCACAAAAGGGCTTCCCTAAAGGCGAATTAGGAATGTTGATGACACTGACTCTGGAAATCAAAATGAATGGTCTTGAGTATCTGCTCAAACCCCTCTCTCACAAATAATTTGAGGACCCTCTCCTTTGGATTTTCGTCAGGAGAGGCCTTCATGAGCAGCGTGTACTTTGCCTTGGAAGTACGGCAAAGTACGCGTTCCCGGACAAGCCTAGTACCGTTCAAAATCCGAATCATTCGTAGGATCTCCCATGTCCATCTCCAAGCCGACGGGTTGACGTGTCTTTCCGGCACGAGATGGCGCTGGGAGCGTCTTTTTCGCTGCGGGTTGAGAGAGCTGTTTGGGGGGAACCACTTTGCGAGTTTGAAGTGCCTGTTGGGGCTTCTTTCTGGAAGTTGCCATTTCCTCACCTACATTGAAAAAAGCGATGGTATCCTGAAGCATCTGAGCCTGAGAAGCTAATTCTTCTGAAGTGGAGGCCATTTCCTCAGAAGCGCTGGCATTTTGCTGGATCACGCCATCCAACTGCTGAAGCGCCTTGCTGATCTGTTCTGCCCCTGTATTTTGCTCACTGCTGGAAGCGCTGATTTCCTGTACCAATTCTGCGGTTTTTTGAATATCTGGTACCAGTTGCTTCAGCATACCGCTGGCTCTTTCCGCCACTTCCATGCTGGATGCCGATAAGCCTGTGATCTCTCCTGCCGCATTCTGGCTACGCTCCGCAAGTTTTCGAACCTCCGAGGCGACGACCGCAAAGCCCTTGCCGTGTTCTCCGGCGCGAGCGGCTTCAATGGCGGCATTTAAAGCCAGCAAATTGGTTTGTCGGGCAATTTCTTCAATAATTGAAATTTTGCTGGCGATCTCCTTCATTGCCGCCATCGCTTTCTCCACAGCCTGTCCACTTTCTTTGGCATCATTGGAGGCTCTGGTCGCGATTTTTTCGGTTTGCAGGGAATTATCAGCGTTTTGTTGGATGTTGGAACTCATCTCTTCCATGGAAGCGGACGTTTCCTCAACCGAGGCGGCCTGTTCCGTGGCTCCCTGGGACATCTGCTGGGAAGTAGAACTGAGTTGTTGACTGCCCTCACTGACATTGAGGGCCGCGGTCTTCACCTCCATGATAATACTCCGGAGTTTTTCCATGGCCCCCTTCAGGCTTGCGGCCATGACTCCAAGTTCATCTTTGCTATCGACCGCTAAAGACGCGGTCAAATCACCCCTGCTATAAAGTCCAGCAAACGCAACCACGGCTTTGATGGGTTTCGTGATGGACTGAACAATGAGAAACGCGAAGACAATGCCCAGAAGAATCGCTCCAACACTCATCATCAACGCTATTTTTGAACTATTTTCCGTGATAGTCTTGGTGTTGGCCGCTATTTCAGCCATGGCTTGATTGGCGTCTTTAAGATTTGCCTCAATAACAGGTTCGATATCATGAACCGCTTCTCGCATGGTCTCTTCTATTGTGAGGATTTTCATATCTTGGGCAACCAGTTCATGAAACGCCTTCTGATAGGTTTCCAGGAGTCCGTGAATGGTTGATTTTTCTTTCTCCTGAATAGCCGAAGCATCGACGTTGATTTTAATGATTCTAACGGTTTCATCCACGGCTTTAACATATTTTTCATCTAAACGCAGGAGATAGTCTTTTTCGTCACGTCGGAGTGTGAGATAATCCGTCATGATACTGGGGACATAATGTTCACCAAGCGTTGTTTCTATTTTATGGGCAGCCTCTCTGAATTTTCCGGTACTCTCCTCGGTATTTTTTCCTCTGTTGCTCTCTTTCACAAATTGGTCGAAGGTTTGCTGATACGCTGAAATATCTTTTTCCAGTTCTTTTTTGAGCTGTTCGTCCAATTTCGATGTTTCGATCTGGGTTTTAAAAAGGCTGATCAGGTTATGAACATTGTCAACATACTTATCTTCTCCCCGCAAACTGAAATCTTTCTCTGTTCTGCGAATTTGAAGGAGGGTAATTGCCAGTTCATCGGTATCGTAATTTTTGAATTTGGCTTCGGCGTCATGAGCCGCTTCCCTGAATTTTCCCTGAAGTCCCAAGGAAGGATCCAACCCTTTGAGCTTCCAGGCTTCGACGATGGCTTGAAAGGCGGTATGGTAAGACCGTATGTCTTTGATAATGCGATCCACCGCTTCAGTACTTTCCCCATTCGCGCTTTCAATCCGCTTTATTTTTTCCGATTCCAGGAGAACTTGTTCGACAGACGAACGAACGCTATCCGCATACTTGAGGTCTTTTCGCGCTAAAAAGTCTTTCTCAGCGCGGCGGGTTTCCAGCATGGATACGTCGATGCGGTAGGAAATACTCTTTTCAGCCTCAGCGACATTCAAGAGTCTTTCATAGTTGGATTGCGTAGTGAGCAAGGTGCTGTGGTATTGCCAAATCACCCCGATGAATAAAATACCGACCAGACCAAAACTGATCCCAATTTTTGTTCCAATTTTCATATCTTTGTATAGATTCATCATTTCCTCTTCACGTTTATTGAATTTCCTGGAAAAATATTTCCGTGATTGTTCAGTTTCTTTCAAAATTTGATACACTGCTTATGTCTATAAAAAAAAAGTTTCCCAATGTAAATACATTATTCTCTTTTTTTATCGGCCTTCTTGAACCTTGAGGGCTTCAGGGGAGAAGGGTGGTATTTTCAGGATCGGGTAAAGGAGTGAAGCATTTGTTGCAACTCTTTGAACTCACTGGTGAGGGCACAATGCGCGGGGTTAGAAGCCAGTTTACACAACGTCTGATGAAAGGGGCTTCCGGGGGTAATTCCAAAACCGATGGTCTTGATTTCAATATCGGGATGTTGCCGCTTTAAACTTAAAACGTGTTGAAGTGTTATCGTAGAAAGCTCATCGTCTTGTCCATCCGCAAGAACAACAATGACTTTATAGCGTTTGCGCGGAGTTGTTTCGGCGGGATATGCTGAAAACTCGAAATACTGGATGGCTTTATAAATGGCTTCATACAAGTTTGTGCCGCCGTCTGTTTTCAGGTCGTTAATCAATTTTTTTAAATGAGCTCGCGCTTTGGAATCAGGAGGACCAATCGCCTCAAAATCCCTTTTTGATTGATTTTGATGTTCCTCAGAATTCGGATGTTGAGTAATGTGTGTGCTGAACGTCCACAGTTGAAAGCGGGTGCCTTGTTTCATTGCTTCAGCAAAGTAGGTTAAGGCCTTTTGGGCGGACTCCAATTTATTCAAAGGGTTGCCTCCAAGAGTCGCTTCCATCGACCCTGAGATATCCAATAAAAAAATAACATCAGACGTGGACAGCGTCACTTTTGGCGGAGGGGTTGGTAGTGGCGGAGGCGGCGGAGGAACCTCCTTGGGGGGTTGTCGCGGTTCAGGTTTTGGAGGAGATACCGGCTTGGGTTGGGGGTCAGTAGCAGGGGGCTTTTCAGGAACAACCCAGAAATGGGTTCCTTGACCTTGGACCGCGTAAGCGGGAACCGTTAAAACGAAGATCAGCAAAACGCGTGAAAACCCTTTAAAGCAACGCATACAATCCTTAAGGAAGGGAGCCTTCATAAAATGCGATATTGACTTTTGTTATCACAGGAACTCTGTTAAGGAAAGCAGGATGTATGCCTGAAATCAGTGCCTTGATTCTTCATCTCTAACCCAGAAATCCTATGACCGACTCTCCACTGAAGCGAGTCTATTTAGATTATAACGCAACCTCTCCGATGCTTCCTGACGTCATTGACGCCATGAAGGAAGCGTTTTCTGCTCACTTCGCCAATCCGTCAAGTCCTCATGCGGAAGGACGTATGGCGAAAGCGCTGCTTGAAGACAGCCGACGGCATTTGGCTGATTTGCTGGGGGTGACCCCCCAGGAACTAATATTTACCAGTGGCGGCAGTGAGAGTAACAACGCGGTGTTACGTCAATGTTTCATGAACCCTGCGCCGCAGCACCTCATCACTTCCCAAATCGAGCACCCTTCGATTATAGAAACCTGCAAGGCGCTGGAAAAATTACCTCAGATCCAAGTCAGTTATCTCCCTGTTAATTCCTTGGGACAGGTTGAACCTCAGGAACTGGAACACGCGCTGCGTCAAGAAACGTCTTTAATTTCCATCATGACCGCAAATAACGAAACGGGAGTGGTTCAACCCCTTGCCGCACTCACAAAAATTGCCAGAGAACATCAGATCCCTTTTCATACCGACGCGGTCCAAGCGCTGGGAAAACTGCCCTTAAAGTGGGGTGAACCGGGAGTGGATTATGCAACAGCAACAGCCCATAAGTTAGGAGGCCCCCGAGGGATTGGAATACTTTACATAAAAAAAACGACGCCTTTTCAGCCCTTAATCACAGGAGGAAAACAGGAGCGGGTTCGTCGTGCCGGGACTGAAAATCCGATCTTGGCGCAGGGATTTGCTTTGGCTCTAGCTTGGCATCTTCAGCATTTGGAACAGTTACAACAAAAATGGACACAGTTTCAAAACGAATTGCTCAGGGACTTAACGAAGGTAAATGGTTTTTTTCTCAATGGACACTCGGCTCCACTTTTATCGAACACTCTTAATTTTGGATTTGACTCTCTCAGTGCGGAAAGTCTACTGATTAACTTAGACTTGGATCACATCGCGGTCTCCACAGGTTCCGCCTGCTCTTCCGGCGCCCTTGAAGCGAGTCCGGTGTTAAGAGCCATGGGGTTATCCACGAAACAAGCAAAATCTTGTTTAAGAGTGAGTATGGGCTGGAACACTTCGCCGAAGGATATTGAGACTTTGTCGAAGCGGATCCTCTTTCATGTGAAACGGATGTATGAGAAAAAGAATACCCAAAGGAATCAGATTTCGTTATCATAGAATGGTGGTAGGTCTGATGGCTTTGATAAGTCTCAGTTGTTCCACGCCGTTAGCCGAACGCAATTTCAAAGAGTGTCAACCCCTACTGGAAGAAGCTCGTCAGGAATCCCGACATAAACAGCGGCATAGTTATGAGCCTGGCGCTTATAATGATTGCAGACGTCCTGCCCGGATCTATGTTGAGGAAATGCAACCGGAGTGACGGTATTTCAAGGCGTCCCCTCATTTTCAAGGAACAGAATGATCAAGATTTCTCATGAAATACTTAAAGCCTATTGTGTGATCAAAGTAGAGGGGAAAGTAGTTTTGGACGAGGCGATTGAACTGAAAAAATTCCTTCTTCCTTTTTTGGAGGATGAACGAGTTCGAGGTGTGATCTTGAACTTGTCAGAGGCAAAAGTGTTTGACTCCGCCGGACTTGGAGTGCTCGGATGGTTTCATAAGCGTTACTCCAGGCAAAATAAACCTGTGGCTCTGTGTCATGTAAATCAAACCTGCCTGGACCTTTTCACCTTGTCGGGGATGGATAAAACGTTCAAAATTTTCGAATCTGTTGACGGCGTATTAACGGCATGGGAATGAATCCCTGATGTTTGCCCGAATTTTCTTCCAGCAGCTTATACCTCAATACTATAGCGAGACTTATGTCAAAACTTCCGTTAGCGGAAACACGTGCTTTGATTAGTGAAATACAAGCGTTGTTGAGCCTGAAGACTGCTCAATTTGACGCTTGGTTACAAGCTTTGAACGCTATTGAAATCAGATTAAAGGAAGAGCGAGTGCGGATTGCGGTGGTGGGTACGGTCAAATCGGGAAAGTCCTCGTTTGTCAATGCGCTGTTAAAACAGGATTTACTGAAACGAGGCGCGGGGATTCTAACCGCCATCATTACCCGCGTCCGCTATGGCACTCACCCCAAAGCCTTCATTCGATTTAAATCATGGGAAACTATTCTGGATGAAGTACAGCACTCTTTTTTGCTACTGGCCCACGCCGTGGATCAGGCACCTCAGGAGCGTTTGAATCTGAGAAATTCAGAGGATCGAAAAATATTGAGTGATTTTCTGGACGCTCATCCCTCTCATCTTTCTGAAGACTATGAAAGTTTTAATCAGGAGTATGTCTTATTACGCTCGTTTTTACAGGGCTATGAGAAAATACATCGGTATTTAGACGACAAGGAAACAGAGTCTGTGCTGATGCTGGATGCTGACGTGATTGAACAACATCAAACTTTTGTGAGCCGCGACGAATACGCGGTTTATATGAAGGATATTCTGCTGGAGTTGCCTCAAGCGCCTGCCCGGCTTGAAATCGCGGACTGCCAAGGCAGTGATTCCCCCAATCCAAATCATTTTGCGATGGTTCAGGAATATTTAACTCAATGTTCCATGGTCCTCTATGTTTTCAGCTCACGGACCGGAATGCGTCAGGCCGACTTGGTACTGCTGCGGACTTTGAAGGATTTGGGGCTGCTGCAACAAACCTTGTTTGTTGCCAATATGGATTTAACGGAGCATGAATCCCTTGAAGACGCCCAACGGGTTTTGACACAACTGGGCCAGGATCTCAAACCCTGGAGTTCCAACCTCCCCCTCTATGGAGTTTCCGCACTCTATCAATTGTTTTGCGATCTCAACGAAAACCGCACGTCTCGAATGGAAGTCCAGTTGGGCTTATGGAAATCGGTGGATCCCCTGATTCAATACCATCAAAAACAATGGAAAAACCTGAAAAAGGCTCTGGAGCTCCATAGCGTTGATGAATCACTCCTCATGCAAAGTGAACACCGTCATTGGAAATACGTACAGCAGCAGGTTTTGACTTTTATAGAAAACGTGTTGAATACCGCCTCCAAGGATCAAACCGAATGTCAAAAACTGCAAGCGGAAATGGATGCCCAAGTTAAAGAACTGAAAGGTACCAAGCAATCCATGCAAGCCGCGCTGGAAGGGGCGCTGGAGCAATTAAAACAGAAATTAAGTAACGACGTGAATGACCTTTTTGATCCCGAGAAAGGTCCCCTTGTGCCTCAACTTTATCAATTCATCCAAAACTATGAATTGCCGGACTCCTTATTGAAGTCAAAGGATTTGTTTTCCGCGCAAGTCATGACTTTCTATAAAACCTTGCAGCATCAACTCCTCCGTTTCACCACCGAAGAATTAAACGCGCCGCTGTTGCATCATTTGAAAACGCTCGAACATCAATATGTGGACCAGCTCAGAGAAGTGTGTACCCCTTACTTCGTGATTTTCAGAAATCTGTTAGAACTCCGACAGAATGCTCAGGGAATTCTGGCGGGAGAACGCTTTGTTTCTTCGCTCGACTACCTTGCCTTTCAATTTCCTGATCTTCCCATGGTCCTCTTTTCATCAACATTGAATTACCAAGCCCATGAAAAATTGAAAAGAGTTTACCTGCTGGGAAAAAACATCCTGCAAAAACAGTGGGAGCGGCTGATACGACACAGGAAAGAAGGAATACCTGACGATTTGAAGGAACGACTTCAAAATGATGAAATTGCTCAATTGAAGAAAGACGCGTTTTCCAGCTTGGAGTTTGATGTTCGAAATTATCGTGAAAATGTCAAATATCTGTATTTGTATAAAGGCTTGGAGCGTTTAGCAAGTACCATTCAGCAAGATCTGAGTCTGATGATTGAAGGTACGGCTATTGACTTTGAAGAACTGTTTAAAACGTTGCAGTTGTCGCAAAGTGAGCGTCAAACGTTGATCCCGAAACTCCATCAGTTGAGGGAACAGATGAAGCAATTGGAGTGTTGATGGAGATTAACCCCATCGCCAATAACACCGAAAAACCATAGTCCCCCATGAGGTCGCCATGAAAATATTTATGCCTTATCACATCATTGCTTGTCTTTTGTTAGGCTACACTTATTCCAGTGAGGACCCCTTTCCAGGAAGTGGGATTCTGCTGTTGCTGATGTATCTCCTCAGTGTGTCGTTCACACCCAAACTGGCAAAACACCTTAACCGTTCCCCTTTGGGATGGACTGCGTTGAATGTTGTGATGCCTTTTGTCACTCCCATGTTTCTGGCCTTGTTGCCCCAACGAAGGGAGGGGGTCATGTCTGACGCAGACGCGGCATGGGCCAGGATGGACACTGAGGGCAATCCAATGACGATTGCGGGAGTGATGATGTTTGATAAGCCGTTGGATCGAGAAAAATTTAAAGTCGTCATTCAAGAACGTTTGTTGAAATTTGACAGGTTCCGACAATGTGTGATCCATCTTCAAACCACTCCCCTTTGGCATGATGACCCTTATTTTGATTTGAATTATCATATCCAAACCGCATCATTTCCCGAGCATGGAGATCAGAAGGATCTTCAGCGTCTGGCAGGGCAATTATTGAGCATTCCCCTGGATTTCAAGAGACCTCTGTGGCAAATGCATGTTGTGGATTCTTATGGTAGCGGTTCAGCGCTGATTGTGCGTATTCACCATTGTATCGCTGACGGAATGGCCTTAGTGCGGGTGTTGCTTTCTTTAACGGATAAAAGTAATGCCGTCTCAAAAGGCCAATCTTCGCCCCAAACAAAATTAAGTGACTCCCCGCAAACCAGTCCGACCACCATGATTTCCCTGGATTTAAATGCCTACTTAAAGAAATTGGCGAGTGTGCGATGGCGATACCGAGTGGAACAAGTCGGAAAGCTTGTGTTTTCCGTGCTAAAACTGATCTTCCTGCTCCCAGATTCCAAAACTATTTTGAGAGGCAAACCCCGAGGGCAAAAACTCACCGTTTGGTCAGAATCGATCCCTTTGGATGATGTCAAAGCGTTGAGTCATAAAATGGGATGTAAAATCAATGATGTCCTGCTTACCGCATTGACAGGGGCCTTACGTTGTTATTTACAAAAGCATCAAGCGTTAAAAAAATCCATCAATACACGTTTTATCATCCCTGTGGATTTGAGAGCGGCGGAACAGGAAATCACGCTCGGAAATCGTTTTGGTCTTGTTTTTCTGACGCTGCCGCTGTCCATCGAAAACGCGGATGACCGGTTGAAAGAAGTTCAAAAACGAATGGGCGATATTAAAAAATCTTATGACTCGATTGTTTCTTTTGCGATCTTGAATGTGATCGGAATGTTTCCGTTATTCCTCGAATCGTTGATCTTGAAAATTTTCACCTTGAAGGGCACAGGCGTCATGTCTAACGTCCCTGGCCCTACGGAAATCCTGTATTTGGCCGACTCTCCAATGAGGCAAATCATGTTTTGGGTACCTCAAACTCACAGTGTCTGTATCGGTGTGAGCATTTTAAGTTACGCCAACCAGGTGATGATCGGAGTTACCACCGATAAAGCGGTCATTGCCGACCCTGAAATGATTACCCAATTCTTTCAGGAAGAAGTCTATACGCTTTTGAAAAAATGATTTGCCGCGCAGCCGATTCGCTCCGGCAGCACAAAGAGCCGGTGCTCGCCTATTATAAGGAGTGCCAAAGCTTGCTTTGGTACTCCACAGTCTGGGTTAGACTCAAATGAATTTATTTAAATGAACGTCTATAGAATAGGTGTTGAGCATAAGTAGGGTGCCGCTTAAGCGAAGCGAGCGCACCACAAGAGGACAGCGTTTCTGGTGCGCTTGCTTCGCTTAAGCGCACCCTACAACTCCTTCTCGGACAACCACCTGGTATTTCATGGTCGGCAGCCGTGAGAACAACGGGATGTTTACGCAGGTTCTTGAATAAAGACGTCATTGGGGCGGGAGGGGAACACGGAAGGCATCCCGAATGGTTTTAAAAATCATCGGAATTCGATCCCATTGATGTCGTCGGATTCTGTTGATGAGGGTAATGCCCAGTGCCAGGCAAACGGTCGGAAGTGCCCAAGGATAAAATTTTCGCGCCAGGACAAGGCGATTCCGAATTTCATAATAATCGGAACGAAGATTTTTTTCACTTCGGTTTCGATTACCACCGCCGATAGAGGCGCCTTCTTTGTGATAAATCGTACTTTGTGAAGCATAAGCCAGGCGAAATCCCATTTTACCGGCACGGATGGCCCAGTCCAGCTCTTCAAAATACAGAAAATATTCCTCACTGAGCAGTCCCACTTGCTTGAGAACCTGCTTGCGGACCAACATGCTTGCTCCAATCACACAGGCCATTTGTTTTTCCACACAAGTCTCCTCAACAGGAGACAATAACGCTTCTCCGAAACCAAGATGACGTGTTGTTCCTAAAATCCGGTTATAGGCGTTACCTCCCCGCGTTTGGATGATTTCCGGTCGGTGATAGTAGGCCAAGGTGGAGCCGCAGATTCCATAATCAGGAGCACTCTGAATTTTTTTTATCATCAAGGAAAGCGCATTGGGTTTAACCACCGTATCATTGTTGAGTAGCCAAACGTATTCAAAATCGTCACACTGCATGGCATAACGGAGTCCTACATTGCATCCTCCTGAAAAACCTAAATTGGCTCCGGTTTGAATGAGGATCAAGCGGGTCGTTGCTTGGGTTTTCTTGGCTTGAGGCAGAGTTTGTGTGTCATATTCGACATAGGGAACAGGTTTGGGAATCGGGGGAAATACCAGGTGTTGGAGTTGAGGTAAAATCGTAGCAGTGAGTTCATTTTTACCTTCAGCCCAGGCTTTGATCTGCGCTAAGGATTGATCTTCAGAATGGTTATCACAAACAATAATCTGCCAGGAGGGATGCTGACTCCGGAAAAGGCTTTCCAAACACTCTATCGTATGAATCCAGCTATTCCAGTTGAGCAGAATAATGTAAACTTTAGCGTCCATAAGGGCCTGTCTTTCCGACGATTCCATGCCAAATCCCCAGAAAAAGTTTTTTTAGCTTAGCCGACTTATCAGCTTCCAGCAGAATAATTTTGATTACATCATAAGAAAAATCTATAAAATCCCTGATTAAAAAAATCGGTTCCTGTTTCCAGTAAGACTTGTAAAAAAGCATCCGGTTTCGGGCGTTGTAATAGCGTCTGACGGGTGGATGATTACTGGTTAATAAGGGTTTTGAAAGGATTTGGTGCTTGGTCATGTGTCCTCTTTGGTGATTTAAAACGGCACCGCAGGCTTGGAGGATACGGAAGCCGTGTTTTCGAACACGAAGGCAGAATTCATAATCCACATAATCCACAAAATAATCCTCTTTAAAGAAACCCACCGTCTGGAAAATCTCTTTTTTGATCAGGGTTCCAGAGGTCATGTTCGCGATTATTTCGGCATAAGGAGTGGTTCCCGTACACTTTCTGGATTTGGTAAAGGCTTGAGTCCCTGGATCAAAATAAATGGGAGTGATGAGCGCGACTTGTTGTTGAAATGGACAGGTTTGATAGGCCAACCGCATTTTTTGAAAGAATCCTGGAGTGATCAGGCTATCTTGATCAAAGGTCGCGATCCAGTCATAGTTTTTACTTAAGGCGTACCGGACGCCTTGATTCAACGCTGTAGCAATTCCCAGATTGGATTCATTTTGAATTACGGTGAGGGACCGTCCTTGTTCCAGTTGCGATATCCGGGTTTTCGCTTCTCCCCCGGAACCATTATCAACAATAATGACTTCTTCAACTTCAGCCAACAAGGCATTAATATTTTCAATCAGACTGGCGTCAGGATGATAGCTGACAACTATGGCACAGAGTTTTGACATCATTTTCAATAGGCTGAGCGTTGGTTCTCGGTTAGCTCAAGGCGACTCACTTAAGCCTGAACAAAGTTGTAGGGAGGGTTAGCGCAGCGTAACCCACCAAAAATTCGGCGTGGTTCAAATTAGAGTAACAAATTGAGACGTTGCCAATATCGACATGTCTTTGTCAATATTTTTTTAAAGACCAATTAGATGTTCATTTAAATATATTCAGAAAACTCATCCTGTTGCGTGATCCGTTTAAACAACGCTGTTTCAGGAGTGCCAAAGCTTGCTTTGGCCAGAAAGGCGATGGCCTTTCTTTGGCTTTGGCCAAAGCAAGCTTTGGTACTCCACCGTCTAGGTTAGACTCAAAGGAATTTATTTAAATGAACGTCTATATTTGAAGAAAGGGTAGATATCTCGATAATCGAGAGTATACAATCAGATTTTTATCAATCAAGTAGAATATGATAATGCCCCTCCTCAATAAAACCACGAAAGAATACGAAAAAATGGCACCTTTCAAAAATACACTTCCTGTAAATTTTCTTGTAATGGCTTATTTTGTAGGGTGTATAAACGAAAACGGAACACATCACAGCCTTGAATTTTGAGGGGTTACTACGCTAACTCATCCTTCATTTTCTTTATCACAGGAAAATTCACAGCAAGAAATAGTGGCTTATAGTTTGCACAGGTTAATCCTGTGTACCTTTGCTGATGGGGAGAGTCTCCAACTGACGCATTCACAACTGTAAGAAAACAGATTTTTTGTCCCGTTAGAGACTATCTGATTTGAGTCCAGTGATTAATCGCCGGACTAAAAAAGAAGCGGGATGCTCCTTTTCTTGTGAATGGAGTTAGAGGACTGTCTTAAATTGAAAGGAATCCGAAAGATTATGATTTTTCCAAGTGCCAGAATTAAATTCGACGATAATGAGGAACTTTTTATAGATCCCAATTCTTCAATAAAAAAGGAGACTGTTCCCTTCTGGACAAGTTTTGACTGTATGTCCTGCCCTGGAAATATAGCACATGGTCCTGAGATTGACTATTGTCGCTTGGGAGTGGAACTAGAAGAAATCATTAACTTTTTTTCTAATAAGGACTCCATAGTGAATGGTCTGATGACTATCTATCCAGAAGAGGTCACTGAAATTCGCATCAAGGGGGATGCTCAAACCCTATTCTTCAACACCATGTGGTTCATTTTATTGTATTCAAAATGCTCCGTATTTAAACACCACCAATGGGAACGCCGTAATTATTTACCGAGTGCAAATCCGGATAAACTGTTTTATGTGCTATTTTCGACCTTCCTGGTTGAAGAATCGTTCACATCACCCGGTGCTCCTCATAATCTGGAAAAATTTAAGGGTCAACTCAAGATGCTGAATCATGTTCTGAATAATTTATTGCAGAGAATACGAAATGGAGCTAATTTGTACTCAGATGCGGTGAGTAATGGGCTTGTGATTTTTGCAAATACACTCTCTTTCTTGGAACTTAAATTTGATCAACTATATATTGAGTTAAAAGAACAGGTGAAGGAAAATTCCAGAACCGAAAAGTGGGTATAAAGCAGGGCGGATTCAGTAATTTTGACGGCTCCATTATTATTTTAAGAAATGCTTTAGAAATATTGGAAAAGCTTATGTTGAATATATTGGTTGGCAATGATGACCTCATCTCTGTGAGTGATGAAAATAAAAAGGAAACTCTCTTAAAAATCCTGACGGATGCGGTCGAACAAACCACAAATCAAATCATGATTACCAATAAAGAGGGTGCGATTAAATATGTGAACCCTGCTTTTGAGAAGAAAAGCGGGTATGCGCAAGCGGAGTTACTAGGCCAAAAACCAAGTTTGTTTAAATCGGGAAAACAGAGTAAGTTGTTTTATGAGGAGTTGTGGTCAACCCTTTCGAAAGGCGAAACGTTTCAAGCCGAGTTCATCAACAAAAATAAAAACGGATCCTTTTTCCATGTGGAAGAGGTGTTGTCTTCAATTAAAAATGATCAGGGCCTGATCGTTAATTATGTGAGTATTGGAAAAGAGGTGCTGGAAAACAAGTTGACTCAAGAGCGCTTACAACAAGCAATTCATCAACTTCAGCAGGCAAATAAGGAACTGAGAGAAACCCAGGCTCAGCTCATTCAATCCGCAAAATTAGCGTCATTGGGGGAAGTTGCCACAGGCATAGCGCATGAACTCAACCAACCACTGAGCATCATTCAGGTTTATTGTGAGAATCTGATAAACTCCTGGGAAACTGAAAGGATTCAAGACCCTCGTCCTTCTCTCGAGGCGGTCTTGGGACAAGTTGAACGAGCTTCCAAGATTACGAATCATCTGCGAACCTTTGGGCAGGATTCTCAATTGCAGGAATTCAGAGTTGAGACTGTTGACCGAATTATAGAAGACTCATTTATCTTGGTGAATGAACAGATCAAATTACAGGGAGTGATCGTTTTTAAAGAATATTCAAAGGACCTCCCTGCTCTTTATTGCAATCCCAGTCAGCTTGAGCAGGTCCTTACAAATTTATTTACCAATGCCAAAGACGCGATGGACTACGTGTCTCAAAAGGAGTTGTGGATACGCACTTATCAAAAAGACGGTTATGTGGTGATTGAGGTCAGAGACACGGGAGAAGGCATTAAACCCGAGGACCTTGAAAATATATTTGATCCCTTTTTTACTACCAAAGAGGTTGGAAAAGGAACGGGATTGGGGTTATCCATATCTCATGGCATTATTAAATCCCATCAAGGAAAGATCGAAGTCGAAAGCCAAAGAGGGCAGGGCGCCACATTTCGTATTTGCTTACCCCCTTACCGACCAAACGTTGACCTTCAATTATAGCTGTGCCAAAAGCACAACTAGTTGTTTCCATACTTTTCTGCACATTGGGGACTTGGGGCAATACCCCTGAATGAAATTTATTTTATGTGAAATTTCAGACGAACGCCATCCTTCCATTTTTATGATTGAAGGTGGTTATATGATTGGAAAATAAGAGTTTGATGGAAACTGGTTTTCCTTGAACCTCCCGAACCACTTCCACGGAACCTTCGGAACTCCTCTTGGTTCTTCTAACCAAACGACCAAGTGCCTTGTTGCTCGGAAGAAACACATTTGTCAGTTTTTCAGCAAGGCTTTTCTGGCTTCTGGTGATATCACAGGCTGAGTAAACTGCTTGAGAATAGGGGTTTTTCCTGTGCCATTTTCCCCCACAAAGATATTGAGACCAGGAGAAAAATTAATATCCAGAGCTTCAAAGGCTGTGAATTTTACCAATTTTAATTTTCGGATCATGGTCAATCTCCTTTCGCAAACGAATCATTCCTTTCTCATGCCAAGATTGGTATTTTTTGTTGAGCGTCCCATGTTTCAATTCATCCCTCCCCATTCCATGAAGCCGTCCCTAATAAAACCACTATCGAATATGATTGAGGCGGACGGTTTTAACGAGGGCCCCTTTCCCTTCGACAAGCTCACCTATTTTAGCTTCCAGTTTGATGTTGGTTTGGGAGGAAGGCACTTGGACCGGCGTCTTTTTATTTTTCAGCGCCATTCCTCTTGAACGCACCGCATTGACTAACAAAGGGAGAACGTCATTTCGCGCTTTCTCACTTTTGGCCTGCTCCAACTGCAGGAACAACTCATCCAGGTCATCCAGGGGCGATGCGGATAAAATAAAGAAAAAATGTTCCTCTCCAGTGTTTTCATCAAAACTGAAGATCAGTCCACTGGTCTTAGTCGGAAAAGTATAAGAAGTACGGTCTTTTAAAGGGTTGGTCTGAGGGGAAACCTCCTGGTTCGGAAAGATCCGGAAAAAATTTCCCTGGGTGTCTTGATTGAGGACATAAGCGTAAAGATCTCCGTCCGGCTTCAACATGACATTAAACTCATCTCCTTTTTTAACAGTACTGCCTTCCTCAATCATGCGACCCTGGCCATCAAAAAAGAAAATAGTGGCGGAAATGGTTTTACAATCCTCTTTCATCAATTGCGGATAACGGGTACAGATCTGTTGTTGCTCCTGGGGGTTTACCGTTCGATAAAAGGCTCTGAGCATGGCTTGATTCACCCCATCCAACCCCGGGATCCTCGAATTACCCATCGCATTAATTTTTCGACCTGAAATCAGGACCAAAAAGCCTTGCATCGACTCGCTCACACTAACCGTATAGGCACAATCAGAAGAACGGATTCCAGAATAAGGCGGAGGCTCAACAGGTTCAACATGTTGAGCCATCAGGGATATTGAAGAAGCCTCAATGATTTTCGGATCAAAATTTCCTGCCTTCTTGATGAGCACATAGCAGGTTTCCGCATAAAGAGTGGTATGACTGAAGGTCCAAAGACACAATCCCACACCGACCTTGAATAGTAACCGCATTATTGTTGAGAACATTGTTACCCCTCTTCTTAAGATTTCATAATGATGACAATGAGATTTGCAGACGGAGAGACTCTTGCTAAAAAAAACAGCTCTTTCCTGTTCGTAACATTTTTCGCGTTTGTCCGCAACATTTCTCTCTTTTTAAAATTCTAGATCTTTATTTTTTCGTTTACAAGTTCTATAGGACAAAGAGTTGTTGGGGTTGGGTCTAACTTCAGCCAGGGGTAGCCTCGGGTTTCGCCCCGAGGAACAATGTGCGCAGTATCCCCTGGGACGAAACCCAGGGCTACCGTCAAAATGGCCGAACTTAGAGGCAACCCCGAGTTGTTATACTTCTCCAGAAAAGTTTTGTTCTGAGAACGCGGGCATCTTGCCCGCATTCCCAGGAACGATTTATCTGAAAGTCTATAATTGAAAAAGTCTATAATTGAAAAGGTCCCTATATTCGCGGAAACGGAGTCGTGGCCTTATCAGGTAACAGTAACAGAGTCATCCTATGAGTAATCTCTATTCAGAAGCAAAATCATCTCATATCCTGATTGCCGATGATGAACCTAATGTTCGAAGCACTTTGATTAAAATTTTAAGTAAAAAGACGTCTCATCAAATAGATGAAGCCGTTGATGGGAAAGAGGCGTTCGAGAAGTGGCAAATTGCCCGAGCTTTGAATCCTTATGACGTAATCGTCCTTGCTTTAAAGATGCTGCGGATGGATGGAGAGGAACTCATTAAAGAGATTCGTAAAGAGGATCAAAATACCGATTTGATCCTCCTGACAGGCCATGAGGATTTATCTGAAGCTTACAACCTCCTGAAACAATATCAAATATCTGACTTCTTGAACAAACCCTTACAATCCCCCCTTCAGTTTTTATTTTCTGTTGAAAACGCCTTGGAGAAACGCCGCCTTCGACAGGAACTGCATCAATATGCGGAAAACTTAAAGCATTTAAACGAAAATCTGGAACTGGAAGTCTTCGCCCGCCGACAAGTGGATGATGCGTTACAGGAAAATAGAAGAGCCCTGCTTAATTTGATGAGCAACTTGCCCGGAATGGTATATAGACGACAGAACGACGAAGAATGGACGATGGACTATATTAGCGATGGTGGAAAAGCGTTAACAGGTTATAGTGCGGAAGAAATGCTGGGAATGTCTCATTGTTCTTTTGTCAGTATGGTTCATCCAGAGGATAAAGCTCTTTTAGCAGAAAAAATTTTAAAAGCGGTGCAAACGAAAGAATCGTTTGAAATAATTTATCGAATTTTGGCAAAGGATAAAGAAAAATGGGTTCTTGATAAAGGAAACGGTTATTTTGACTCAAAGGGAAAACTTAAATTTATTGAAGGCTTCATCACGGATATTACGGAACGTAAAAATGCTGAAGAACAGTTGGAAAAATTCACCTATGAACTTGAAAAATTAAATGCGGATAAAGACAAGTTTTTTTCCATTGTTTCTCATGATCTGAGAACACCACTCACGGGCTTGATTGGATTTTCCGAGTTGCTGGAATCTAAAGCCCACACCTATTCTCCACAGAAAATTCAACGTTCCGCTTACAATATCAACCAAGCGGCCAAAAGACTTCATAGCTTATTGGAAAATATGCTCGAATGGTCCAGAATTCACACAGGCCGGATCAAATGTGAACCCAGTTCCCTTAGCCTAAAAAAAATTGTGGAGGAAAATGTTCTCTTGTTTGAGGTCAATGCGCAGTCTAAAAACATTAGGTTGCTTTCTCAGGTTAAGCAACCCTTATTTGCCTACGCCGATGAAAATATGATCCACGGCGTCTTACGAAACCTGATTTCAAACGCGATCAAATTTACCGAAAAAGGAGGTCAAATTATAGTAACTTCAGAAAGCAATGACAACGAGGTGATTGTCGCGGTGTCCGACAATGGCAAAGGCATGAGTCAGGAGCAGGTGGACCAGCTTTTTAGAATCGATGTTCCCCATACCACTCGAGGCACAGCCGATGAGTCTGGAACAGGCTTGGGACTTTTATTATGTAAAGAGCTGCTCGAAAAAAACAATGGAACCCTTTGGACCGAAAGCGAACAAGGCAAGGGCAGTACCTTTAAATTCAGGTTGCCGAGTGCTCCCCAGCCTTAATCAAAATTTCCGCGAACGCTTCAGTTCCTCCTGAAGGGAGAAGTTTTTTCAAGTTGTTTCCCATAACCCCAGGTTGATAGGAGCGTATAAATTGATCCCACCAGTTTTTTCCATCATTGAAAAACACATCCTGATCTAAGACGATCGCCGCGTGAGAAGCTGTGAGCAAACGTCCATTTATTTCCTGGTGCGTGCCCGGAATTGGAACCAGGATGGTATCTTTGGCCAAGGAAGCCAACTCTCCTATGATTCCTAAACCGGCTCTCGTAATCACCAGATCCGAGCGTGCTAAAAGGTCGCCCATGCCCTCATGAATAAATGAAAGCGCATGATAATCAGGGTGCTCCTTTTGAACTCCGGCCAAGTCCTTGCCTGTCAAATGAACCACTTGATAATGAGGGAGCCAATGATCCAATAGTTTTTCTACCGCCTGATTGATTTTAAGCGCTCCCTGCCCTCCTCCGGTGATGAGTAAGACGGGTTTATGGGGATTGAGTTGGAAGCGTTCGTTCGCGGATTCAGCAGAGGCCTTTCGGATATCAGAACGAACAACGGGACCAATTTTTATTTTTGATTTGATTTGAAAAGACTCGGCGCTTTTATCAAACAAATAGACCAAAATAGAACTGACAGGCGCCATCAGGCGATTAGCCAAACCCGGTTTGACATCCATCTGTAAAATCACATGCGGAATTCGTAGTAACCATGAGGCATACGCGACAGGGACACTGACAAAGCTACCCGCAGAAACCACCACATGAGGTCGAAATTGCCACAAAATTTTAAGGCTGATCCAAAAACCGAGGAAAATAGAAACGGGATCCACAAAGTTTCGCCAACTCCAGTAGCGTCGCAATTTCCCAGAGGGAATGGACACAAACGGGATGTGAGCTCTTTCGACCATACCCCGTTCCGGGCCAGTTTTTGTGCCTAAAAACAAACCTTCCCGCCCCTCGCTTCCCAAACACTCACCCAGAGCGTCATAAACCGCAAGTAACGGCGTTGTGGGACCACCAGAGCCTCCACCGGTCATCAATAATCTAAAGGGTTTTTCTTTTTTGTGAGGGGCTTTCATGACACCGTATTCGATGATGATTGTCTGAAGTCATTGTAAAAAGTTCGTAGTTCCGCCTTTAGGCGGCTTTTCTGCAAGGCTTACCCCGCCTAAAGGCGGAACTACGAACATGATTTCATTCACGGGTATTGGGCTTAAGGAACCAGTTTACTCACTACGGTACAAAGCTGTTCCGGTTGGAAAGGCTTCAGAATCCAACCCACCGCACCAGCGGCTCGTAACTGTTCCTTTTGAGAAATTTGGGATTCCTGTAACAGCATCAGAATGGGTATCTGTCGATGCACGGGATCCTGTTTGAGCATTTTCAACAAAGAAACCCCGTCAATGATCGGCATCGTCAAATCAGTGATAATCAACTGGATTTCACCGGCATTTTCTAACTTCGCAAGAGCATCCTGACCATTTTCCGCGGAAATAACGTTATACCCCGCACTAGTTAAGGTAAAGCTTGCCGCGGCTCGTTGCGTTGCCAAGTCATCGACAAAAAGTATTGTTCCAGACATTTTTCCTTTCAACATTCCCTATGTTTATGATCTTGATTTTTATATACACAAACTTAATGGATTGTCCAAGGAGTTTTTTAGAACTTCCATAGTTTCAACTCACGCTCCTGAGACAAATCAAGAGCTTAATGGTTTGGAAGGTTGGTTTAAACCGTCTTGGAAAAATTAAAGGTTCGAGACTCATCCTTGAGATATTGGTCAAAGGGCATGGCCACATTTCTCATGAAAAGAACGCCTAATTTTGTTAGGTGAAGGGCCTCAGCCTCCAATTGTACCAAACCTTCTTCTTCAAAATACTCCATTTGTTTCCATTCTTCTTTGAAATAAGCTTTGAACTCGATTTGATATTTTTTTTCAAAGTGAGGGAGGGGAAGGTGGTAATGACACATCAAGGTTTCTATAATTTCGCGCCTTAGCGAATCATCGGGACTTAAACATTTTCTTCTAATGATGGAAAAAGAACCCTTTTTGAAGGCGTCCATATACTCTATCAAGTCCTTTTGATTCTGAAAGTAGCCATCACCGAAATCAGAAATGGAGGACACCCCAATGCCAATTTGAGTTAAACCTTTGAGCGTTGTGTAGCCCATAAAGTTACGATGCAAGGTGTGATTTTTGGAAGCAATCGCAAGTTCATCATGGGACTCCGCATAATGATCCATGCCAATCATTTCGTATCCAGCCGTCGTGAAAAATTTAATCATATCAATATAAATTACAACTTTTTCTTCCGGAGTCGGAAGATCTGATTCCCGGATGGCCCGCTTATGAGTTTTAAACATATTGGGAATATACGCGAAATTGTAAATGGCCAGGCGATCAGGATGCATTCGCTGGACTTCTTCCATCGTTTTTTGAAACGTTTTTTGAGTTTGAAACGGCAGGCCATAAACCAAATCGATGTTGATGCTTTGATAGCCTAATTCACGGGCAAAATAAAAGGTCCGTTGAGTTTGCGCCAACGTTTGATCCCGATTGATGGCATGCTGCACTTTGGCATCCACGTCCTGTACGCCAAAACTGACACGTCGAAAGCCTAAGTCATAGAGCACTTGAAGCTGTTCATTGGTCGTCACTCGGGGATGTGCTTCCAGCGCCATTTCGCCATCAGTTGCCAGATCAAAGCGACTTTGAATCATCCGCATCAAACGTTTGAGTTGGTCCACGTTCAGGTGGGTTGGTGTTCCTCCTCCCAAATGAAGCTGCTGAATGGCTTTCCGTTGCCCCATCTGTTGGGCAACCTCGGCGAGTTCGATATCCAAAGTGTTGAGGTATTGTTCAACCAAATCCTGACGTTTTGTAATGAACTGATTACAACCGCAATAAGTGCAGAGACGACTGCAAAAAGGAATGTGAATATAAAGAGAGAGCGGTTCCTTGGAGGGACCTTCTCTTTGTAAAAATCGAATATAATCTTCACTATAGTTCTCCCCCTGATCCCAGACAGGAACCGTTGGATAGCTGGTATAACGGGGACCGGAGCGATTGTAACGTTGAATCAGTTCAGGAGAAATGTCGCTATATTCTTTTAATTTAAAACCCATAACTGCCTTTTTGGTAATGTTGCTTGTAACAATTCAGTCGTGCGTAAACGCAGATTATTTTCAAATTAACAAATTTTCGTTCCAGGTTTTACCTTTTCAGGCGGTTCAACTAATTGAAGTTGCGTCCCCTCATCCGTACATAAAATCATGCCTTCGGAAAGGACCCCCCTTAATTTAACGGGTATCAGGTTACTGACAACCATGACCGTTCTTCCAACCAACTCCTCGGGCTGATAGAACTTGGCAATCCCGGAGACAATGGAGCGTGGTCTTTCTTCCCCCAAGTCAACTTGGGAATGCACCAACTTGTCAGACTTCGGAACCCTTTGGCATTGAATGATTTTCCCCACCCGCAGCTTCATCCTGCCAAATTCCTCAATTGTGATCATTGCTTGCGCTGACGCAGGTTCTGATTCTTTAACCAGCGGTTCGTCATCAACGGGTTTGATCTTGGGAAATAAAGGGCTAGGAGGAGGCAGTTCGGTGCCTTCAAGCAAACCTCCAGGTTTCAGTTTCGTTAAAGACGGAATCTCAGCGTTGAGTCCCAGGGCTTTTCGTGCGAGCAGCATTTTTTCAGGCATTACCGGAAATAAAAGGTCTACAAGAATTCGTGCCATATCCAAAGCGGTATATAACACCGTCCCCAAACGTTCCTGTCCTCCTTCCTGCTTCAATAATTTCCAGGGCGCGGAGGTATCAATGTATTTGTTGACCGCACTGCTCATGGACTCTATTTCTTCCAGGGCACGGTGAGGTTGATAAGCGAGGATGTAAGTTTTGACCTGTTCAATGCCGTTAATAAACCGTTGTTGAAGTTCTTTTTCCAATTCACCGATTGGCCCGGACGGAGGCACACGGTTTTGAAAGGGTTTAAGGCTCATGCTGATACTGCGGTTGATCAAGTTGCCAATGTTATTGGCAAGATCCGCATTGTATCGGTTGACCACCTGTTTTTCCGCGAAATTGGAATCTTCGCCAAAACTCATATCCCGAAGTAGAAAATAACGTAAGGCATCCACCCCCACCTTATCGATCATGGCCAAAGGGTCCACAACGTTCCCTAACGTCTTGCTCATTTTGCTGCTTTGGCTGAGCCAATGACCATGGACTAACAATTTATGAAAAATGGGAATCCCTGCGGCTTTGAGCATACAAGGCCAGTAAATCGCATGAGTTTTCAGAATATCTTTACCAATCAAGTGATGAGTATGAGTCCAGAATTTTTGAAATTTATCGTCCTCGGGCCAGCCTAAGGCGCTGACGTAATTTAATAACGCGTCAAACCAGACATAGGTTACAAAATCCGAATCAAAAGGCAGATCAATTCCCCAACTCAGGCGACTTTTAGGCCGTGAAATACAAAGATCCTGTAGCGGATCTTTTAAAAACCGCAGCACCTCATTCCGATACTTTGCCGGATAAATCAGGTCCGGTTGATTCTCGACCGTTTCAATCAACCAGTCCTGGTAGGCGCTCATTTTGAAAAAATAATTTTTTTCTTTGTAATGTTGTGGCGGTTTCTGATGATCAGGGCAGTTTCCTTCGACTAATTCCCCTTCGTCCAAAAATCGTTCACAGCCGACACAATATAACCCTTCATATTCCTTGAGATAAATTTCGCCCTGATCGTAAATTTGCTGCAAGACCCTTTGCACACAGGCCTTATGGTGGGCCTCCGTAGTTCGAATAAACTGGTCATAATGGACATGGAGGCGAGGCCACAAGTCTTTAAATTCCCGGGACATTTCATCAACAAACTTCTGAGGCGAGACTCCTTTTTGTGCTGCGGATTCAGCAATTTTTTGTCCATGCTCATCGGTTCCGGTAAGAAAATAAGTATCGTTACCAAAGAGTTGCTGATACCGACGTAAGGTATCAGCAACCATGCTGGTATAAGCATGACCAATATGAGGATGACTATTGACATAATAAATTGGGGTTGTGATATAAAATGTCTGATCCATAGTTTCGCTTCTCAATGCTGAAAATTAACAGGGAATGTGTGGGTTTCATTCTGGTAATACAAGGGTTGGTTCTTCAGGGTGCGCCTGGTATAAAACAATCACATGCCCAATGACCTGCACGACCTCAGCCTCAATCCGTTCGGAAATCGCTTTCGCACACTCTTTTCGGTCTAACGGACTAGATTCCAACACTTTGATTTTAATCAGTTCATGTTCCAGTAAGCACTGCTGGATCTGCTTACAAACCGCTTCGGAAAGTCCTTGCTTTCCAATACGGACCAACGGATTCATGGAGTGAGCCAACCCTTTTAAATAACGTTTTTGTTTTCCTTTCAATGACCTTCTCCTTATTGAAAATTTTGAACATTTTCATAGACTGCGGAAATCAAATCATCGGCGAGTCTAGAATTAAATGAGCGGATGTACTCAATTTGTTGCAAGGCTTTCTTTTTATTCCCCCTGTGGATATGACAATACGTTAAACCTTCATGCGCTTTCAAATGGTGAGGCTCGATTTTTAATACTTCATAAAGCTCATTTTCAGCTTCATTCAGCTTGGAATTTTCAAAAAGACGCTGAGCTAAATAAAGGCGAAGCTCAACGGCCTGGGGCCATTGCTTGAGCGCCTCATATAAGGTTTGCTTCATGTCTTCAAGCTCGCCCCGTTGTTGAAAAGCCTCCACAAAACGAATAATTTCGTCCGTATACTGAGGGGTTAACGTTACTTGTTTAAGATAAGTATATCCTTCCTTTATTTTCCCTTGCCGTCGTAAAACCTGACTTAAGATAAATAAGACTTCATGATCTGAAGGGGCAACGTCCAGAATCCGCCGCAGCGTCTTTTCCGCGGCTGCATATTCTTTTTTTTTCAAAAGATCATTGGTTATATATTTTAAATAATAAACGGTTTGCTGGCTCACTTGCTTTGTGAACCATTGCTGAATATTTTTAAACATGCGGCTTCTGAGTGGAAGTGATGTAAGTTGTCATGAGATCCAATTTATTTTGAAGTATGCAATTTACTTGGACTTGAACATCCTTGCAAGTCGTCTTGTTAATTTTTTACATCATTCCAACCTGACCCCGCGAAAACCCTCTCCGGAAAATATCTCGGAAAAATGAGTTTACATTATAAATTTTTTATGTCAGTTCCCATTTACAGCATTACTGAAAATGACACGGTGATCTACTGGAAACATTCTACCAGTACTTGAGGTTAAATAAATTGTAATTCACGCGGAGTTCTCAAATGGTACAAGAAGAAAAATTAATAGCAGCACTAAAAGCTGGAAAGATCAGTGATGTGTCAAAAAGTATTGAGGTTCATCGACTCGTCGGATGTATGCGATGGTCTGAGATGTTATGGATACAGCATAAACTTCAAAAATCATCGTTTGATCCCAGTTGGAAAAAGGAGGCGCGTAAACGACTGGAGGTCACAAAGGAAATCATCAACCATTTTTATCCGGTGTATCATGCGATTTTACAGTTTTTTGAAAGCCAGCAACAGTCTCGCGGAACCGTTAACAGTGAGGTGTTCAAGCAACTTCACGCCAACACCTGTGAATGCTTGAGAATGTACGATGAGCTTTATCAGTTTATCAGTGAATTGGAAACACTACTTTAGTAATTCCTAAGTCATGGGATGAGTAAAATGGAGCAGACACTTTATGAGCAACTCAGTGATCTCAACACCGAAATTTTAGCAAAATTCGACAAAAGGCTGCAAAAACAACTCGGTGAGATCTTCGTGGAGGATTCGGAACCGTTGATGAAGATGATCCAGAAGTCGATTTCAGACAAAGACTCAGAATCCCTGCTGTATGCGGCTCATACGTTGAAAGGAACTTGTGCTGAAATTGGTGCTGAACGCCTGAGGAAAATAAGTGAGAGGATCCAGCACCAAGCCGAAGAAAATAATCACGAGGGACTGGAGGTCTTGTTTGAATCGTTAGAAAACGCCTACCAGCAATTACTTAAAAAATTGGACACCTGGTAAGGTCTGAAAAGGAAGCGGTTGGAAAACCAAACCGCTTCCTTGATCTGCGCATGAAGAGGCTTGAGAGGATTACATCATTCCGCCCATTCCGCCCATTCCGCCCATTCCGCCGCCCATTCCACCTGGCATAGCGGGACTATCCTTCGCAGGAATTTCCGTCACACCGGCTTCAGTCGTCAATAACATTCCGGCTACGGATGCGGCATTTTCCAATGCAGTCCGTACCACTTTGGTTGGATCAATGATTCCCGCTTTAACCATATCAACATATTGCTCCGTTGCAGCGTCAAAGCCGTCATTCAGTCCAGAGTGTTTGATCTTATCCACAATTAAAGCACCTTCCAAACCGGCATTCGCAACAATTTGGCGAATCGGAGCTTCAATAGCTTTCAAGATGATGGTCGCACCTACTTGTTGATCAGCATCTTCCAAAGTATCAATTACTTTTTGCACTGAGGCGATACATCGAAGCAGAGCCACACCACCACCAGGAACAATCCCTTCCTCAACAGCGGCACGAGTCGCATGTAAGGCATCTTCAACACGGGCTTTCTTTTCTTTCATTTCAATTTCAGTGGCAGCGCCCACATTAATGACCGCAACACCACCCGCTAATTTGGCCAAGCGCTCTTGCAATTTTTCTTTGTCATAATCCGACGTCGTTTCTTCAATCTGTCGTCGAATTTGGTTGATTCGTCCTTTGATCACACCAGAATCACCTGCACCATCAACAATCGTTGTGTTGTCTTTATCGATGGAAATCGTTTTTGCTCGTCCCAGTTTGTTCAAAGTCAAATCTTCCAACTTCATTCCCATTTCTTCGGAAACAACGGTTCCTCCGGTCAGTGTCGCAATATCTTGAAGCATCTCTTTACGACGATCTCCAAAACCTGGCGCTTTGACGGCGGCACACTTCAAGGTTCCCCGGATCTTGTTCACAACCAAAGTAGCCAAGGCTTCACCATCAACATCTTCGGCAACTAACAAGAAAGGCTTCCCGGTTTTTGCGACTTGCTCTAACACAGGCAACAAGTCTTTCATGTTGCTGACTTTTTTCTCAACCAAAATGACGTAGGGATCTTCCTGAACACATTCCATTCGCTCGGCATCTGTTACGAAGTAGGGAGAAAGGTAGCCTCGATCAAACTGCATTCCTTCAACCACATCTAACGTCGTTTCCGCGCTTTTCGCTTCTTCAATCGTCACAACGCCATCTTTGCCTACTTTTTCCATCGCATCCGCAATGATTCGACCAATGGTTTCATCACTGTTCGCGGAAATGGTCCCAACCTGCGCAATTTCTTTAGAGTCAGAAACAGAACGTGTGATCTCTTTTAAGTGAGCCACTACGGCTGCAACGGCTTTATCAATTCCACGCTTGAGATCCATGGGGTTTGCGCCTGCCGCAATGTTCTTATTGCCTTCTGTTACAATAGCCTGGGCCAAAACGGTTGCTGTGGTCGTTCCGTCTCCGGCAGTGTCAGAAGTCAAGGAAGCCACTTGCTTCACCATCTGCGCACCCATATTTTCCAACTTGTCTTCTAATTCAATCTCCTTTGCCACGGTGACACCATCTTTGGTCACTAAAGGAGCGCCAAACGATTTTTCAATCAAGACATTACGTCCTTTTGGACCCAAGGTCACTTTCACCGCATTGGCTAATTTGTTCACACCGCTCAATAACCGATCACGATTATCCGAACCAAATTCTATCTGTTTTGCCATAATCATCCTTTTTTATTTTCTAAATATTTGATTTAATTCTTGGTCCCAACTTTACTCGACTATGCCTAAGATATCGTCTTCCCGTAGAATCAAGTACTCCTCACCATCAATTTTTACTTCTGTTCCTCCGTATTTGCTGAACAAAATACGATCGTTCACTTTTACGTCCAGAGTTTGACGTTCTCCACTTTCCAGGCGCTTGCCTTTACCTACAGCAACAACTTTTCCTTCTTGAGGTTTTTCTTTCGCAGAATCTGGAATAATAATCCCTCCTGCGGTTTTCTGTTCTGCTTCAATCCGCTTTACTAAAATACGGTCTTGTAATGGGCGAATCATTGAATTCTCCTTATAAAAGAATGGTTACTATTAATCACGGCTCTGCTATGAATGCTTGATAGCATTCCACCGAATCGAGTGCTAATAGTCATATGAATAGCTCACTTTCTTTCATAAATCAAGAAAAAAATAGCACTGTCCATGAATGAGTGCTAAATCTTTTCTTTATTCAATTCTTCGATCCGTTCACGCATTTGAGTTTGGACATTTCTGACAACCTCATCCAAATCTTCCAGGGTTTTTCCCTTGGTTTCAATGGGGTTCAAAACATCAACTATGATTTTGGCACTCGTCACCCGAGTGAGTTTCAGATCCGCTCGGTACGAACTTGCGACTACAGGAATGATCGGGAGTTGAGTGTTGATGGCAACACGAAACGCTCCCTTTTTAAAATCCCGAAGTTTCCCATCTTTGGAGCGTGTTCCTTCTGGGAAAACCCAAAGTGAGAGCCGTTTTCGCCTCAGTTGTTGTTCGACTTCGTCCATGCGTTGATGGGCGGATTTTGGGTTTTTCCTGTCGAGGAAGATATTCCCGGATAACCAGTACACCTGGCCTATCAGCGGAACCCACATCACTTGTTTTTTGGCAATGGCCACTGTCTCTGAACTCACAACAGTTCCGAAAACAAACAGGTCCAGATTACTTTGATGATTACAAACAAAGATGGCTTGGGGCTCTGTATAAATGCGATATTGATTTCGTATCTCCACCTCAAGACCAATGATTTTCTGCGCGAGAGGGACCAGGATTTGGCGATAGAGATACCCATTCTTGGGGCTAAACGGTCTAAAAATCGCGATGACAAACACAATCACTGAACTAATGATAATCCATAGTTTCAGCAAAATTAACTTGATGAGGTAAACAAACATAGAACTCCCTTGATGAATGTCGTATTAATTGTTGCGAACATTGTGGCTAGAGCTTTCAAGAATCAACGCTCCCCCTGTGGTGGATTTATAACCTTTAATTTTTGTCTAAAGTATTCCATCAATTCGGTATTAGCCCATTTTCTGGGGCCTACAGCTCTGGCGTAAACGAAGCCTTCAGGAGTCAGGAGATAGGTAACCGGTAAATTTTCCACGCCATAAGCTTTAGAAATAGTCAGGTCTTTGTCGGTGACAATAGCGAAAGTCAAGGCATGGTTTTCAAGAAATTTTTTGATTTTATCCTGGCTTTCGCCCATGCCTACCGCCAAAATAACCAAACCTTGATTCCCAAAGCGCTGATGTAGTTTTTCCATATCGGGTAATTCCTGCAAGCAGGGAACACACCAGGTTGCCCAAAAATTAAGAAAGACCCATTGATTGCGATATTGCGTTAATTCGATAGGTGTTCCCTCGGCTAAAACACCTTTAAAGTCTTCAGCTTTGATGAGGCTATAGGCGGTTTCAATGTTTTGTTCCAAAAGGAATTGACGGTCTGGTTCAGAGAGGATCTTTGACTGAACCGGATTCTGTTTAGGATTCGTTGCCCACGCAAAGGAGTGGAAGATCCACAGACACGACAAACAAAGAATCACGGTAACGGTTATTTTATGTATCATAGGTGAGCGCGTGAATGGCGATAAACTTTAAATGAGCCACAAAGGCCGGAGGTACTAAGAACAGTAACTATTCTCAGTCCTCTTGAGCCTTTGCCGCAAAACAAGAGGAAGAAGGTGCTTGAGAGAACTCAGAAGGAATATTTTTTCTCCATGATTTCTTCATACACCTTGTGCGTCAGTTTAGTATATTTCGTATGTTTTGGCAATAAAACATACAGAGGTTCTTTAACCTCATCAGGATTGAAGCCTTCCTTTTTCAGTTCAACCTTTCGATGTTTGAAGGTTGCTGTAATAGTCAGTTCCTCCTGCATTCTCAAGAAAACCGGACGAGCATAATGAGGTAACTCCCGACATACATGTTCATAGAGTTCATCAAATTTGAAGTCTTTAGCTTTGACCTCACTAACAATAGAGGCCATGCCCGCGCGACCATCCGTACCAGGGACCTGGACTCCGTACACCGTCGACTCCTGAATCGGCGCATAGCCATTCAGAACCTCTGCCACTTCATTGGTGGACACATTTTCACCTTTCCAACGGAAGGTATCGCCTAAGCGGTCGACAAATTGAGCGTGCTTGTAACCTTGATCTTTGAGCAGATCCCCAGAGTTAAACCAGAGGTCTCCTTTTTTGAAGACATCTCGCATTAACTTGGCTTCACTGGCTTTTTTATCGGTATAGCCGTCAAACGAGTACTTTTCTGAGACCTCTCCCAGCAACAACCCTGTTCCTCCCGGTTGTACCCGTTTGAGAAAGCCTTCGGGACCTCTCACAGGCTCATCCGCTTCGATATCATACTCCACCAAAGCATAAGGCGCAGGACAAAAACCCACCGTACAATCTTTGTTGAAAAGGTTAAAAAAGGCGATATTGGATTCACTGGCGCTGTAAAACTCATAAACTTCAGGAATGGCGAAACGTTCTTTAAAGGCAACCCAGATATCAGGACGCATCCCATTTCCTATAATTTTTTTCACAGGATTCTCGGCATCATCCGGTTTTCGAGGCTGATTCATTAAATAACGGCATAGTTCTCCAATGTAACAGAAGGCCACCGCATTAAATTTCCGTGTATCCTCCCAAAACTGAGTCGCGCTGAATTTACGTCGGATCGCGATGCATGCGCCAGAGGCTGTGGCGGCTCCCCAGGAAACGGTTAAGGCGTTGTTATGATAGAACGGCAGCGCCACATAGAGTGTTTCGCCAGGTTTCAGGTTGAGTCCCATAAAACCAAACGCGCCTAACGCTTTGGCCCAGCGATTATGACTCATAATCGAGGCTTTGGGCATCCCTGTTGTTCCGGAAGTATAGATGTAAAAGCAGGGATCTTTCAATTGAATCGTTCCTGTTGAGGCGGGATTTTCGGATGGTAAATTAGCCGCTTCGTGTTCAATGTCGAGAAACCCCTCAGGACAGGGATGGTCGGTATGATCTACCTGATAACAGAGGAGATTGTGCTTTTTGAGATACAGCTCGGAACGAACTTCTTCAAAAGCAGACAATAGTTCTTCTCCGATCACATACATTTTGGGATCGCATAATTTAAAACTGTGGGCCAAAGGCGCACGACGCTGAGTCGCGTTAGCCAGTGCGGAAATGGCTCCTGTTTTAGCTAACGCCGCGACAATGACGACCACTTCAGGCCGATTCTCCAGAAAAACGGCGACAGCATCCCCCTTACCAATGCCTTTTGATTGGAAAAAATGAGCATACCGGTTGACCCACTCATTGAACTCTTTGTGGGTGTAATGACGATCCTCGTATTTGAGGGCATCCATGTGCGGATATTTTGCCGCATTGTCTTCAATAAATTTTCCGATGGATAGAACTTCGCTTTTGTCAGATTTGAAAACATAAGACAACCCTTTGGCGATAGAGGGCACTTTTTTTACAATATTGAGTTTATTTGAAAATTTAGTGGTTACGGTCATGAAATCTCCTAGTAATTAACATCGTTGCAAGCCATTCAAATTCTAAAAGACGCTAAGGGAAAGTATTCGAATGCAACAAGGGATTGTGTTTTGAAGTAAAAAAAGCTATCCCTATACCAATGAACAGGGAATGCAAGGTTATGATCACTGAATTCCTTAGATGGTGAACCCTCCCTGTGTCTCTGTTAATCATAAAAATTGCTTTAGTCAACCCCTTTTTCAGGGATAAGGCAAATTTTGTGAGGAACCTCCTCTGAAAGTGTCTGTCGGGATATATTATGGAATCAAAATCGTTTTCGGAAGTATATAATGTCATTCTGGAAAGAGGGCAAACGGGGTCAGCCGAAAAATCTTATGTCCACTCCTTGCTCCACAAGGGAGTGGATGCGATTTTGAAAAAAGTGGGTGAAGAAACGGCAGAAGTGATTATTGCCGCAAAAAACACGAGCACAGACGAATGTGTTTATGAATTAACGGATCTGTGGTTTCACCTGATGGTATTGATGGTTCAACAAGGGATTTCCCTGGACGCCATCGAAAAAGAGTTTGGCCGTCGATTTGGCCAATCTGGAATAGAAGAAAAAGCGAATAGAATGGCCAAGTGACGGTCTTTATTTTTTGATAACTTCATTTTCTGATAATTAATTATGTTTACATCATTTTCACTTTTAGGACTTCAGTTTAAAAACCGTATCTTATCCTCCCCCATGATTGGCAATCAGGCTAATATCGATGGCCGAGTCAATCCTGAGCTGGTTCGCTATTACACGAGCCTTGCCCGACAAGGACTGGGGACCGTCATTATTGAATCCGCGTATGTCGCTAAACAGGGACGGCGACATATCTGTCAGCTCGGAATTTCCGATGAAGAACATTTGGAGGGTTTGGAAAAGCTAGCCAAAAGTGTAAAAAAAGAAGGTTCCGTGATTGGTATCCGTTTGTCCCATGCGGGTGCCAAAACCTCAGAGGATATTTGCGGAGAACAACCGGTAGGCCCGTCCATGATCAACTTTGGCAAAGATTATGATATGAGCCGGGAGTTTGATGAGGGCGATATTGAAGAAATCCAACTTTTTTATACCCATGCCGCAGAAAGAGCGGAAGAAGTAGGCATGGATTTTATAGAGATCGATGGCTCAAACCAGTGTCTGCTGGATCAATGTGTCTCTCTGCGCTACAATAATCGTGATGATAAATACGGAACCTCTGACATGGAATCCCGTCTGCGTCTTACCAATGAAATCATCCAAAACATCCGGGGACGGATCTCCAAAAAGATCCCCATCAGTTATTATTTTTCCATTCATGATAAACTTGAAGATGGCTTTACTGTGGAAGAACTTCAGGAACTGATTGATCTGCTGGAAAAAAATGGGGTTGACCTCTTCCATCCTATCACCATTCATGTTATGAATAAATTCTTTGAGACGGAAGAAACGTTCATAGAGTGGGTTGCCAAATATACAAAAAAGCCATTAATCGCAGAGGGAAATATAAAGTCACCTCAGGTCCTTAAGGAAGTTTTTTCCCTTAATAAAGCCGAACTCTATGGCTTGGACCGGACTTTGTTTTCTCGTCCTCAGTGGTATCAATTTTTGAGGAAAAAAATGTTTACCCTGTAAACGGGGACTCCTGATTGTGTTTCCTGGCCACTTCCCTGTCTCCTTCGTGTTTCAGTGACCTTGTGGAAACACCTATCATAGCGTTTAGGGACTCAGTACATAAGCCGGTTTGGTAATTGTTTTTAGAAATGAAAAAGGCGTTTATGAGTGCAAAAATCCTCATCACGGATGACAGTCCCTCCATGTGTAGCCTGATTGAAGGGTTCCTGGAACCTTTAGAGGTTGAGGTTCAAAAGGCTGGAAATGGAGAAGAGTGTATTGAAAAAGCGACTCAATGGATTCCTGATTTGATTACCCTGGATATTCAGATGCCTGGTATCAACGGTCTGGAAGCCTGTTCCCTATTAAAAAAACTGCCTCAAACCCGGATGATTCCGGTGATTATCATTTCCTCCATTGATGACCCTGAGGTCAAAACCAGAGCCTTTGAAGCCGGAGCTATTGAATATTTAGTCAAACCTTTTGCACCAAAGCACTTACAAGATCGGGTAAAATCCATCTTGAAACCTGCTCCTAACACTTTAAAAACCATTAGTGAACTTCGTGAAACTCAACACGTTTTAGTTGCGGAAGATACCCGGTCCATTATGGCCATGTATCAATTTTTGCTCCCACAAATTAATTGTGAACTCACCCCCTGCGAAGATGGACTCATTGCCTGGAATAAATTCCAGGCCTGTTATGAAAAGGTGGATTTGGTCATCAGTGACATCAATATGCCTCATATGAATGGCATTGAGTTTGTAAAGCTCATTCGTTCAAACTCCGCTTATGATCAAATTCCGATCATTATGTCCACCACCGTTAATGATACCGAGCAAATTAAAAACTTGCTGCAAATTGGGGTGAATGACTATATCATTAAGCCGTTTGCCCATGAAGAATTTAATGCCAGGGTTGGAACACACCTTCGAACCCGAAAATTGATGAAGGAGCAAGAGCGCTTAAATGAAGAACTGAAGCGTTTCAATGAAGAACTTGAAGAAAAAGTAAGACTCCGGACCTTGGAAATCAGGGAAGCTAATATTGATACCATCTTTACTCTGGCGCTTGCCAGTGACGCAAAAGACAAAGACACGGCAAATCATGTCCGTCGGGTTCGCTTTTACTCTGAAGTCATTGCACGTCATATGGGGTATGATGAGGCGGAAGCGGAGGAAATTGGATATTCAAGTATGATGCATGATGTTGGCAAAATCGCGATTCCTGATAGTATTCTCAACAAACCAGGTCCCTTGACTGAAGAAGAATGGACCGTGATGAAAACCCACACCAAAAAAGGGGCTCAGATTTTAGGAGATAAACCCTTTTTTGACACAGCCCGGCAGATTGCGCATTATCACCATGAAAAATATGATGGAACCGGATACCCGGAAGGGCTGAAAGAGAAGGAAATTCCTCTCAGCGCGAGAATCGTCACTGTAGCGGATGTTTATGATGCTTTATGTTCCAAGCGTGTTTACAAGCCAGCCTGGAGTGAAGAAGAAGTTGTGGCGGAGCTAAAAAAATGTTCTGGAAACCACCTTGCACCCGACGTTGTCGCTGCATTCCTGGACCTTCTTACAAAAGGCATCATCAAGAAAATCCAGGAACAATTCCCTAACTAGGAGACTGCCCAAGAAGAGGCGTTGAGCATAAATAGGGTGCCGCAAGCGTAGCGAGCATACCACAAAGAGGACAGCCGTTTTCTGGTGCGCTCGCTTCGCTTAAGCACACCCCGTAGGAAATATCTTGCCTGACTGTCAGCAAAAATAGTAGATAATGGGTCTTTAATGTTCACCTTAAACCATAAAAAATACAAAATGCAAAAAACGATCATCACCAGCACCGATGCGCCTGCTCCTGTAGGACCGTACTCCCAGGCCATACAGTATAGAGACCTTTTGTTCATCTCAGGGCAAATTGCGATCAACCCCAAGACGGGTGATTTGGTCACCGAACCTTTTTCCTCTCAATGCCGCCTGGTTCTGGACAATTTAAGTGCCATTTTAAAAGCAGGGGGTTCCAGTCTGGACGCCGTATTGAAGGTTAGTATTTTTTTAACGGATATGTCCAGGTTTAGCGAATTCAACCAGATTTATAACGAATATTTTGAAGCGTTTAAACCCGCACGGTCTTGTGTTGAAGTCAGTGCGTTGCCGAAAGGCGTTGCTATAGAAATAGAGGCTATCGCTCATACGTGATAACCCGTTTTTTCGGATCATCCTTAAGCTCAGAAACACTTATGACTCAAGCAAAATTTCAAATAGCCATTGTAGGCTTAGGAACAATTGGTAGTGGGGTGGCAAAAATAACTCAATGTCATGACCAGCAGGCTTCTCCGATTCATTTAAGAGCCATTTTGGAAAAGAACCTCCAAGGTCCTTATGCCCAGCCTATTTATGAACGAAATCCTGAGTTATTTGTCCAGTCCCTGGAGGAGCTGATCCATGATCCCGAACTGGATTTGATTGTGGAAACTGTTGGCGGACGGGGTTTTGCGAAAGAGGTCATCACACAGGCGCTCACTCACGGGAAACATGTGGTCACCGCGAATAAGGATTTGATGGCAACCCATGGGCATGACTTAACGCAACTGGCTATCCAAAATAAACGGCACTTACTTTTTGAAGCAAGTGTTGGTGGTGCCATCCCTGTGCTACGATTATTACAAAATTATTTTTATGCTCCTGATATTAAAAATCTGTTAGGCATTGTGAATGGCACAACCAATTATATTTTAAGTGCGATGGAACGGCGAGGAATTTCATATGCCAAGGCCTTGGGCGAGGCCCAGGAAAAAGGCTTTGCGGAACAGGATCCGAGCAATGATGTCAAAGGTTATGATGCCAGGTATAAACTTGTGATTTTAAACTACTTGATCACGCGACAATGGCTTGAGGTTGAGTCTCTCCACGTTGAGGGCATCGACCACCTGGACCTGCCCGATTTTGAATACGCTGAACGGATGGGGAAAAAAATCAAACTGATTGCTTATGCCAGTTGGAATGACGGTCGTGTTAACGCGTTTGTCCTTCCTTTGATGTTACCCGCGGAGCATACGCTTTCAAAAATTCAGGGTTCGACCAATATCATCACGATTCAGGAACGTTATGCTCAAGAAATTTCATTGATCGGTCCAGGCGCGGGAAGCTTGCCTACGGCATCTGCGATTTTAGCGGATATTTACAAGATCCGACAAACCCCTGTTCCCTCTGATGAAAAAACACCTGTTAAAAGTGCCTTATCCCCTTTCTCCGAGTATCGTTTTAAGCACACCTTGCGGTTTCAAGTTAGAGACAGTCCTGGCATTGTGGGAAATATTGGCAACATTTTAGCAAAATATAAAATCAATATTTATGCGTTGGAGCAGTTGCCTCAATACCACAATATTGCAAGCAATGGAGAATCGACAGTCATCTTCACCTTGACACTGGAAGCCTGTCAGGAACTGTTGATCCAACAAGCGACACAAGAAATAAATAAGGCCCCTTATATTGTGAGACCGATTGGCATTTTAAGAGAGCTTGCGGAAAACTGATCAAACTTTGTGTTTCAACTACAAAGTTTGAAGAATCTATGCTAAGGCTGGTATCTCGTTTGTTCCAACCCCCTTTTCTTCGATGTGTTGGCCTAAGTGGATACCTGAACTATGTTGGATTTCATCAAAAAATATCGTTTGTTTTTATCGATCTTTTTTACCATTATTGTGACCTTGATCTTTCTCTTCCAAACCGGAAGACAGGAAGACGGTACCAAACTTCAGGTTTTTACCCAAACCATAACGTATCCAATTCAGGCCTTGGTCCATCAAGTCCTAAGTTCTACCACAAATGTCGCCAATTCCTATTTTTACCTTGTGCAATTGCATGAAGAAAATGAAAACCTGAAAAAGCAATTAGCCTCACTGCAAGAAGAAGTCGATCAATATATCGAGGAATCCATCCAGTATCATCGCTTGCAAATACAATTAGAGTTTGCGGTACAAAACCCTGATAAAAAGATCTTTGCGGAAGTTATTGGGGAATCCATTGATAATTTTCACAAGACCCTTTTTATCAACCGAGGTTCCCATCATGGCATACAAAGAAATTTTGCAGTCATTCTTAAGGAAGGGGTGGTGGGAAGAATTCAGTCGGTAACCCCCTTTCAATCAACGGTTCAATTGATACTGGATCATCGAAGCCGATTTCCTGCCATCATTCAAAGAACAAGGAAAAAAGGGATTATTTATGGAACCCAGAATGGCATTGAATTACGTCAACTGCATCTGCGGTCGGATATTAAGGTCGGCGACCGGGTCGTGACGAATGGACTCAGTGGTCTTTTTCCAAAGGGATTACTCATTGGGATTGTCTCGGAAATTCATCATGAAGAATATGAGTTGTTTCAAACTGCGTATTTGACGCCTATCGTTGATTTTAATAAAATAGAGGGGGTCTTTGTGATTCTAAAAACATCAAAAACTCCTGGAAACTCTCTTTTTTCAAAACGATGAACTATATTTTTTGGATTCTTTCGGGATTGTTCAGTTTCTGGATCGAAGTCCTGTTCAGCCGAACCCTTCAGATTGCGGGATTTAAACTGGATCTGGTATTCATCACCCTCATTATTTTAACTTTACGGTGGCAGAATCCCTTCCTGTTGTTCTATGGGTTACTGTTAGGAATGATGAGCGATGCCTTCTCACACTCAATGATCGGCCTTTATGGGATTTCTTATTTTTTGTCTTTAATTATAGTACGATGGGTGGGAGATTCCTTTTACGAGAACAATGTCTTCTCTACCGTGTTTTTTGTTTTCCTGCTGTCCATTGTTGAAGGTGGCCTTGCAGCTTTTTTCTTGAAAATTCTTTCTCAACTGTCCTGGAATACTCTGTTTTTTCAAACAGAACTTCCTGTGGCCGTAATTCAAAGCTTAATTTCACCGCTGCTGTTCCTGATTTTGAGAAAAACAGAAGCGGTGATGCATCTTAATTCTGATAAGACTTATGACAACTGACCCCCTACAACCAGAAGAAGCGTTGCTGTTTCGAAATAGGGTTATGGTAATCGGGATTGGTATCGCCTTCGTTTTTTCGCTCCTGGCTTCCCGACTTTGGTATTTGCAGATTCTTCAAGGTCAAAAATATGCTGATTTTTCAAAAGGAAATCGAATCCGTTTAGTCCCTCAACCCGCACATCGTGGAATCATTTATGACAGAAACGGGATTGCTCTCGCGGATAACCGTCCCGCCTATCAACTCCAGGTCATTCGAGAAGATACCCCTGATATGGAAAAAACACTGTCGAACCTATCCAAGGCGCTGAATCTCCCGTTGGCTTTACTAAGAAAAAAAGTAAATGATCATAATACGCAAGCCCCCTTTAAGCCTATCATCCTGGATGCTGATCTGGATTATTACAAAATGATTTTAGTTGAAACCTATCAAGAAGATTTTCCTGGTGTTTCCATTGTCGTGAACTCACGACGTTTGTACCCTTATCATAAAATCGCGTCACATGTTCTAGGCTATGTGGGTATTCGAGATGAAGAACAGGAGGAACAGCTTCCTGAGGAAAAAAAAATTTCAGGGACCATCGTAGGCAAGGCAGGAATTGAGTTAGTTAAAAATGATATTTTGATTGGAACCGATGGGGGAAAGCAGATTGAAGTTGACCATGTCGGAAGAGAACTACGAGTCTTGAACCGGCCTGTGGATCCTATTCCCGGAGAAGATGTCTACTTAACGCTTGATATTCGAATACAACAAATGATTTACGATGCGATGAAAGACAAGAGTGGCGCCGTTGTGGTGATGAACCCCAAGACGGGTGAGATCTTGGGGATGGATAGTTTTCCAGGCTTCAACCCTAATCTTTTTGCTTCGGGGATCAGCCGAAAAAGTTGGAATCGACTTAAAAACAACCTACGACACCCTATGGAAAACAAAGCGATTCAAGGTGGATATCCTCCAGGGTCTATCTTTAAATTGGTTACGGGATACGCGGGGTTGGATTTGAAACTCATTGACGAGAAGACTACATTTACATGTCGTGGTTTTTATTACATCAAGGGGCGCAAAACGCCCTTCAAGTGTTGGAAATGGGAGCATGGCGGACACGGTGTTGTGAGTATTGTTGATGCCATCAGAGAATCCTGTAATGTTTTTTTCTATAATGTGGGTCAAGAGGTGGGAATTGAGAACCTCCATGATTATGCACAGAAGTTTTTGTTTGGTCAACAGATAGGCCTTGATTTACCTCACGAAAAAAAGGGTGAACTTCCCAATGAAAAATGGAAACTTGAAAAGTTTGGTGAGCAGTGGTACTTAGGCGAGACGCCTCCTGTTTCAATTGGTCAAGGCGCCTTGGTTGTAACCCCGCTTCAAATGGTTAATTTTACAAATATTATCGCGAATAATGGCTTGTGGGCGACTCCTCGTTTGATTCTGTCTACAGACCATCCCGTACCTCAGTCCTTGGGCCTGAATAAAGAGGCGTTAGCCATAATCCGTAAAGGCATGATAGCTGCGGTTCACGACGATCATGGCACCGCACGGAGTGTCCGATTCCCTGAGTTTAAACTTGCGGCCAAAACGGCGACGGTTCAAGTCATCGATCATACCACTTTGGCACTGCTCGAAGAAGGAGACAAAGAAAAAAGGGAATTTCAAAATCATGCGTGGTTTATTGCCTTTGGTCCGATTGAAGACCCTGAGATTTCCGTCGCCGTTTTAGTAGAACACGGAATTGCTGGCTCCTCTGGTGCAGGCCCCGTGGCGAAAAAAATAATTCAACACTATATACAGCACATATATGCTCCTACTCAAAAAGTATCGATTCCAGCAACCGAGAAACGGATGCAAGTCACCAGCGTTTCCTCATCGTTCGCAAAGCGCCTTCATCAAGCTTTTCAGATACAGTAATTAACTCAAGAGTGATGAATTCCGGAATGGGAGCGATGAGTATCAATCGCTCATCACTGATTATTGAGACAACCTTTTTTATATGCTTCAACATGACATTTATTTCAACTCGGCCTTTGTGTTTAGCCTCATCCTCTCCAAGACGTCAGGATTTTCTTCGACGATACGGACTTCAATTTGAATGTTTTTCACCCGATATCAATGAATCCCAGCATTCTGGAGAGGCGGTTAGCGGTTACGTGCTACGTGTTGCTGTTGACAAAGCACAGTCTGAAACATCCCGGTTTTTAAATCATATCATCTTGGCCGGGGATACAATTGTTTACCATGATCACGAGATCTTGGGAAAGCCTCAAAACAAAGAAGACGCACACCGGATGTTGCACCGTTTGAGTAATCAATCCCATACCGTGTTTTCCGCTTATGCGATACTAGACACGCGTACCCGACAATTAATCTCCAATGTCGTTTCGACTCAAGTCACGTTTCGTTCTTTGACCGCTGAGTGCGTTCACTGGTATGTCAATACCACAGAACCGATGGATAAAGCGGGTGCCTATTCCATCCAGGGCCTTGGAGCCCTCCTCATCGACTCCATTCAAGGCTCATATAACAGTGTTGTCGGTTTTCCTATTGAACAAATCCTTGCCCATTTGTTAGAAAAAGGCTGGATTGTTTATTCATCTCCTAACGCTTAGGTTCTATGAAATTTGATTCATTCATCCCTTTTATTGGGTATCAACATAAACAAACGCTTCATTCTGTTCACATGGACTCCAGACTTTGTGGGGATCCTGTGCGAGCGGCCTTGTTCTATTCTTCTCAGTGGCATGGCAAATGGATTTCCAGTGTGATGGCGCAGTTCACAATGTTTTTGAGGTATGGCGTCATCTTTCTGGTAATTGGAAATTCCAGTGCTTTTGCTATAGAACGTGAAACCCCGATCCCCGAGGGCGTATGGCAGACTGAAGTTCAAGTTCAGTGGGTTCCTGAATATGAGGAGGCCTTTGGAGGATCCCAAAAACGAGTGCCCTTAAAAAATTTATTGATTCGTGAACAACTATACCGTGAGCGCTTGAAAGGCTCTATCAGCAGAAAAGAAAACATTACCGAATTTAAATTTGAATATGGATTAAATTCTGATTGGGTTCTGGGGCTCTACCTGCCTTACGTTCAAAAAAGCCAAAAATCAACCTTGGCGGTTACCGTAGCCGAAGATGACCCTCATTACGATACGGTGCAGCGTATTAAACAAAGTCTGGCTTCAAATGAAATCAGTGGCCTTGGGGATCTTGCGCTTAAAGCTGGATATGATATGCACTATAGTAATACATTACATACCCGGGGAGGTGCAATTCTCGAACTTCCGACAGGAAATACGGAGACGGCCAGAGGCATTTACACGAGTGCCCTCGGAGAACAGCAGGTAGATCTCACAGGATTCTTGCATTTTACCTGGTATCCTCAATCCACCAGACTTCGAAGTGGCGTTAGAATCAGTGCGACAAATCAGCTCAAGGGAACCCGCGAAACCCTGGCGGGAAAAGAAGTCGAATATTTTGGCGGGAATATACTTGATTTACGATATAATTGGATCTATGAACTCAATAAGGGGCTTGTTGCGATTGAGCTTCAACGAACACAAGGTGAAGAGAGTACACTAGGAGGAGAAGGTCAGGATAACGCCTTTTACATGAATCGATATCATGTAGAAATAGGTTATGGAAATCTTACTGAGCTTGAATCTTCTACTACAGTCCGCCCTTATCAAATACGAATCAGCTACACGGCTCCAGTAAGAATTGATGAGCCTACAGTGATCCATGAAGGACAGAATGTTCCTGCGTTGACCACGTGGCAACTCACATGGCTTACGTATTTTTAGGTAGTCGTTGTTGCGAAGTAATTATTAGGCGCAAGGTCTTAGCTCTTTAAAAAAGCATTTAATTTCAGTGTGTTTATCAAACTAATACCTAACTGCTAATAGCTAATTAAGCGACAGCGGCTAGTTAGGCGAGGTCATCGGTTTAGGCAACTTTAGGCATGGAGAGTTATGACTAACGATAATTCAGATCAATCAGAAAAACCCACAGGTGGACAGAAAAAAATGAAACTGTCGATCAAAAAACCAAAAATGGAGACAGAGGCCCCAAAAGAGGCACGATCCCCCACGGTTGGCACACCACATCCTGGGGGTTCCGCATCATCGGTGACGCCTTCTGGAACAGGGAGTGATTCCAAACCTAAAATATCACTATCCATGAAAGATCTTACGGGTAAAGGAACTTACGCATCAGAGCAAGAGGTCTCTCAGGGACCCCGATTAAAACTTAGGACTGGTGTTGACACACCAACAGAAGCAACACCTGTTGCCTTGCCTACACCGAAAGTAGCGGAACTGCCACCTGAAAAAACGGTCGAACCGCCTCCCGTCCCTTCGATGAAGGTTCCAAAGATGGAGGAGACCACAGCGCCCAAGGAAAAAGTAAAAATCAGTCTTTCCGGCTTGGCGGGAACGGCGGCTCCTGCCAAAAAAGAAAAAGTGAAAGTCAGTTTATCGGGCCTTGCCACTGTAGCAAAACCTGAAGAGACCAACAAAAAAGTTAGAGTATCGCTGGCCGATTTGACCACAAAAAGTTCCCAACCTGACAGAACCGTCCCTCCACCGGCAGTTGAACGTCCTGCTCCTGGGCCATCTCAGCCCTTACCCAAACCCATCTTGCCGCTAGCAACGCCTCCTGAGTCTGATCCCGCTGAAGAAACGGAAGAACTCTCAGCGCCTAAAGAAAATAAAGGGGAGACTGTCAAGGACAGGATGAAGCAGCGCCAGGCAGAACAAAAATCTCCAATGACGTTGATCCTGGGGGCAGCGGCGTGTGTTGCGTTACTGATGGGACTGGGTGTTTTGGGGTATCTCAATTTTGGCCAACAGCCACCTCCGCTTGCCGCCTTAAGTACCAATACCCCTCTTGTCAAAATTGAAGCCTCTGCTGTTATGCCTGCAGATCTACCTGATCTTCAAAGCACCATTGCCGCATTAAACCCACAAGCGAGTCCTGTTATTCCCAAGAAAAAGGAAGAGGTTGTGGTTAAAAAACCACCCGAGAAGGAAAAAGTAGTCGCGAAAGAAGTCAAAAAGGCATCTGAACCTGCACCGATACCTGCACCGGTACCACCATCTCCGCCGAAAAGTGAAACTGTAAAGAAAACAGAAGTGGTGATTGCCGCACCTGTCCCTGCCAAGCGCGGGAAAGAAGCCTCCAAATGGTTTGATAGAGGAATCCGTTACCAAAAGAAGAAACAGTGGGACAGTGCGATTGTTGCCTATAACAAAGCGGCAGAACTCAGTCCGGAGGACCCTGACATCTATAATAATCTTGGTGCCGTCTATGCCAATACCAAAGAATACGATAAAGCCTTGGAACAATATGAAAAAAGTTTGGAACTCGATCCAAAATCCGTTAAGACTTTAAATAACGCAGGAGTGGTTCATATGCAGAAAGAGCAATGGACCGATGCTGAGAATAAATTTCGTCGAGGCATGGCGTCAGATTTAGATACACCGGAAAGTTATGTGAATCTGTCTTTAATGTATAAAAAAAGCGACAGGGTCGATGACAGTCTCGCAATATTAAATCAAACCCTGACGCTTTTTCCCAAATATGATTTAGCCTATTATTACTTGGGACAAGTCTATGAGCAAAAAAAAATGTTACCCGAAGCCCGGATGTCTTATGAGCAGTTTATCCGTTTCTCTCAAAGAAAAGTCTTAAAAGAGAAGGTAGAAACTTATTTGAATACCAAATTACGATAGTGTTAATTATAAAGAGGATTTATGCCAATTGACGTAAAGTATTTAGATGCAGGACAAACAAAGGCACTGCTCTCCATCCATGGAATTTCTGAGATGAGACTAGGTGCCCGCATATTTGAAGCAGGAACTGCATTGATTCAAAAAGGAGTCAGTACTTTGATCTTTGATCTGATAGACGTGGCTTTAATTCCGATGGATGGTTTAGGCATGTTGAGTACACTCAATCAACAAGCAACCGCGAGAGGAGGAAAAACGGTGTTGGTTTGTCATAATACAAATTTAAGACTATTGTTAAACGCGACCAGCCTTTCAAAAATGATGATGATTTCCGATAACTTGAAGGAGGTTCTCGATGCGGAACCGGAAGTTACGGGAATGGATAATTTCATTAACAAGCTCAACGATAATCAACGCTTTTGGTATCTTTGCGCTCTCGCCAACATGATTGTCGCTGACGGCCAAATTTCTGCCGATGAAATCGCCGTTGCCGAGCAGATGTTTCAAATGATTGAACTGGATGCCGATAAAGCCGAATACGTTCAGAATATTTTTCAATCCTTGGAACGTCACCCCCTGGAACCTATGCCTGGGATTGAACTGGAAACTGGAAAAACGATTTTACAAACTTTAACGTTAATTGCCATTTCTGATAATTTGTTAGATCCTAAAGAAGAAGAGGTAATACGCGAAGTAAACGCCTGCCTCATGTATGAACCCTCTGTCGCAGATGAAGTGATTGCGTGGGGAAAAAGACAAGTGTCGTAACTCCTGAAGCGAGGATAACTTATGAAACAATTAGACCCCTTTTTTGAATTGATGCATGAAAGCAAGGCCTCTGATCTGCACATGGTCACAGGGCAAGAACCCTTGCTTCGCATTCATGGGGATTTGCAACGAGTTGATTATCCGACGCTAGAGGATGCAAAACTCCGCCAAATGTTATACGAAATCATTCCCCCCGAGCGTTTAGAACAATTCAAAGAAAAAGGTGATCTCGACTTTGGCTATGCCATTCCTAATTTAGCTCGCTATCGATGTAACTTTTTCGAGCAAAATCAAGGCATCGGTGCGGTTTTTCGTGAAATTCCAAGCAAAGTTTTCACCTTGGAACAATTGGGGTTGCCTGAAATTCTAAAAAAAGCGGCCATGTTGTCCCGTGGACTGGTTTTGGTTACAGGACCAACGGGGAGTGGTAAATCAACAACCTTGGCAGCCATTATCGATTATGCTAATAAAGTGAGAAAAGATCACATTCTTACCATTGAAGATCCGATTGAATTTGTCCATCAAAGTCAAAGTTGCCTGATCAATCACCGGGAAGTCGGAAAACATACACAGAGTTTTGCCTCAGCCTTGAGAGCCGCCTTAAGAGAAGATCCTGACATCATTCTTGTCGGAGAAATGAGAGACTTGGAAACCGTCGAATTGGCCTTGGAAGCCGCCTCAACAGGTCACCTGGTTTTTGGAACGCTGCACACACAAAGTGCTCCCAAGACCATCGACCGGATCATTGATGTTTTTCCAGCGAATCAACAAGCAAAGATTCGAACCACTCTGTCTGAATCCCTCAAATTGATTGTGGCGCAAAACTTGTTTAAACGAGAAGATGGACAAGGACGTTGCGCCGCATTGGAAATCTTGGTCTGTAATTCTGCCGTTAGCTCAATGATTCGGGATGGTAAAACCTACCAGTTGGTTTCCATCATGCAAACGCAGAAGAAACAAGGCAATCAATTGTTGGATGATGCGATAGAAGAACTCTTGAACCGAGGGTGGATTAGTGCAGAGGCCGCCTTTGACAAAGCCATGTCAAAAGAACGTTTTCTTCCATACCTTTCTCATCCTCCCGATGAATTTAATGAATAACCTTTGGTTTCGTAAAAGGAGATTTCTGTGAACGAATATAGCGCTCTTATTTCTGATTTTTTAAAAAACTGTGGTGAAGCGGATAAAGGATTTGTCGCCGATACAGAATGGTGGATCGTTAACGGTTCTGTCAAAGTCCAAATTTTCTTAACCTCTTTAGACGAGGATGCGGAGCTCATTGTTGCTGCAAATCTGCTTAATTTAAACGAATTGAATCATGAACTGAATCAATACGTGCTTCAACTCAACGGAAGTTTTAAACTCAAGGGTGCCTCTTTTGGTATTCGAAATAAACACTTGATCTTAAGTTTTGTTCGGCCGGTACAGGGCTTAGACCCTGAGGAACTGGAGTGGATGATCGCCTGTATTGCAATCCTGGCCGATGAATATGATGATTTTCTCATTCAGAAATTTAATATTGATGGCTGATATTCTTTCCTCAAACAGACAATCTCCAAGGTGATGCGGAACTTGTTTGTCATGGCGGCTTGATACCAAGACATGATGTGCCTCAGAGGATGCGGTATGCCAAACTCTGCGTTTCTTTTCCAAGAATATCAGAAAATATGGAAGGGATTGCGGAAATGTCCTTCAGAATGGTAAATATCCTGCATAATCTCTACTCATAGCGGAAGTATAACAGGCTTTTTCGGCAATCAACCTGGTCCCCATGACGATGATAAGTTTCAGTTATGAATTGGAATAAAAATCAATATTATTCATTTCTACAAGCAGAAAAAAGCGCAAGCGCATATGCGACGACGTTGCTGCAAGCTTATCCTTTGACGAGGTCCTGCTTGGAAATATTGGGGGACAAGCTAATAAACCAACTGGAATTTGGATTTTTTTCTGATAGCTATGAAATCATACGGCAGGGGGAACCGGGTCGGGACATGTTCCTGTTATGTGAGGGGAAAGCGGATGTGTTGGTTAATGGTCGAGTTGTCGTGCAAATGGAAGGACCCACCCTTTTAGGAGATAAAGCCTTAGTAGAACCCAAATCTATCCGTGCGGCAACCATTCAGGTTGCAAAAGGTGAAACGATTCCTTGTATTAAAATCCCCATGGGACGTTTCATTAAAAATTTTGGAGATAAAGCCATTCCTGATGAACACTTCATTCAGGAAGTCCTGATTTTTTCACACCTCTTTCAAGCCATCCAACAGCGACTCTTCAACTACATCTACCTGCAGAAAAACTTATGGGAAACCGTTAACATCAATTTGAATTTTGCCAACAGCGCCGTTATTGCTAAAGTATTGGACAATAAAAAAGATCTGAATTGGGACGATAATATCTGGGCAAGTATTAAAAAATTTGTAAGTAAAGAGCTCGGTTTCTCCTGGCCTGATAGTGTGCCTCTGAACATCCAAACCTTCAGGGACGGATTATGGACAAGCCTGGATGCCAAATTTCCACGGAACGCCTATAAGGGCAGCGATTCTGATTATATCTTACGGAAACATTTAATATGGAAAACCTGGCTGACTCAACTAAGTTCTCATCTCACTCAATTGCTGCCTGCCGAATCACTTCCGATACATATTAAGGATTTGGAATTATTCAACCCTCGGAATTATCATCTGCGTTTAAGCCGATTGATACGAGGCATTGAATCAAAATTTAAGCCGAAACACCATCCTCACGATCCTAAGGCCACAGCGGTACCAGTCCTCAGTAGTTTTTTCGGAAAAGGGGAACATTCCAATGAATTTGAACTGCAACGGTATCTAGAGTCCTTTGAGGCTTATTATAATATTGACCATCCCAAACGGATGCTGGCTCAAGTCGCCCAGAGGTTAGCCGCCATTGCCGCGGAGTGTGAAAATCAATTTAATGGTTCGGTTGCCAAGATGCAGTCCTTTTTGGAAATGGCAGAAAAAAAATTCGCTGGTGTCGTTGAACAAAAAGCTCCAAGCGAAGATACCTCACGAAAAGTGGCAACAAATCTTGCAAAACTGCTCAAGGGATTTCCCGCTTTTGAAAAAAGAGCGACTGGGATTTTAGGAGTTCCCGGTGAAATTCAAGTACGAATGGGTGTGACCCCGACCATCGAAGATCTGATCAAAAGCTCTGCTGTGAAACAAACCCGTACAGAACTGGAAAATGTGTTTAAAGAACTCCTGGAAATATTTCATCTCAAGGAAGAACCCTTATCCTTTTCCTTTTTTAAAAATCAAGTGTTGCTTTGTAAGGCGACACAGGGTGATAAGGTGAGATTTAAAGAGCTCGTTAAGTGTTATTGGATTCCGCTTTTTGAGGGGGTGCGACTTCATTGTAATGGCCAAGTGATCAATGCCATTAAACAGGGACTCCTGTTAGGGGGCCCTGGATGGGAGATCTCGGACCAATCCTTGGATTGCATGTTGAGTTGTTCTAAAACCGGAGGCATTAATAAAGAGTATCTCCTGTTAGTCGTTTTAGCTTCAGAATTTCCCTGGATCCGGGACAAAAGAGCCAATGACGCTGATTTTGTTTTACACCATGTCCCCTTGATGCAATGGCTGCTCAATCAGCATATCGCTTATCTCAGTTTTTTGCTTTTTGAACGAGATCGTATCTTTCAAAAACTTTCAGAGCTGGATCAAGTCGTTCGCTTAGAAAAAAAAGTCAAAGCCTTTGAATCCACCTCTACTGATTTTAATTCAGAACAACAAGCCAGTATCCAATTGTATTTAAGCAATACCTTAGGGCTACCATCAAATGCTGAAGAAAGTATCAATTCTGCGCAGTTGTCCAAAAAAATCTATAATTTTATCTTGCGTCAATTAGGCATGGATTACCCCGATATGCCTGTGGAAGAGCGGAGTAATAAAGCATATACCAAATGGCGATTTGTACTGAGTGAACTCATCAAAACTTTAGAGCGATTAAAAAAGAAAGATGAGAGCAAAGACGAACTTTCAACGCGCCCAACCTTTGAGGTCATTGTGGGCGAAATTAAAGGCATTGGCTCAACCTATGGGATTGATATGAATCCTTATGTTGACGTACTGATCACGGAAACTCCGAAACTTGATTTCAAAAACATGATGTCCAGTTTAGGAAACCTCAACCCCCAGAAAAAAAGGCTGATCTTCAAGCAGATGAATAGTATCTTTGAAGCAAATATCATCAAAACTGTTCAGGAACTCAATAACTTTTCCTCTCAACTGCAACAATTGCAAGTAGGAAGAGAAGAGAGCGATGCTGACAAATTAAAAACGGAAATCCTGATTGAAAACACAAAGAAACTTCTAAAAATCCTTGGATATCAATAGACATCTTTCCAAAATAGAACCTGGATTTTAAAGGATTTGTGGGTATGAGCCTCCTCCTTTACAGCTTTTCAGAATTTCAAATACATTGTAAGGAAGACAAATGAGCTACTTTGATCAACTGATAGTGTTTCAGAAAAGTATTTTGTGCTGGGAGCGCAGGCGTCCCGCCTGCTTTTGCGGGTAAAATGCCCGCGTTCCCAGGAAAGACTTATCTGAAAGTCTATAGATGACCAGAAATAGTTCGAGCTGTGCAGGTGATTTGAATATGGTTTAAAATATGGATACACTGGATTTCAGGTTATTATTGTTCAAAAGTAAACCTCCATTTTAATGTGAGGACCCCATGTCCAATGATGAAATCAAGATCCAGATATCCATTCAGAAAACAGAAAATAACCCAACGAACGGAGTTGAATCCGTATCTGACCGGGGATTTCGGATGGTTATATCCCAGGATGCCGCCCAAAATATTGACGCAAGTGAGAAAGCCCTGTTAAAAAGCTCATTGCGGGTTTTAAATTTTATGTTACGTTTGTAAATTAGTAGCATTTTGGCTAAAGGTTCAGGTATTTCTGTGCATATTGCTTCAAGGTTGAATGAGCGTATTCAACGATTTGTCCCGGTTTACGGGAGGCTTGCATGGCTACGAATTTTTGAAAATCCCCTTCTGTTATGGCCTCAGGCCAGCGTTGTAAGTGTTTGCTTAATTTTTCATAGTGAAGGAGTGTTGCTGTATTATACGCTATAAAATGACTCCAGGCTCTGGCTAATTTAAAAAAAGGATTATCGCCCAGTAAGTTGTTTTGCTGAAAACGTTGACATAAATCTGAGGCGGCTAACTGTCCTGCCATGTATACCATGAATTGCTGATGGGGGATTCTTGGAATCAAATAAAATTGGTTGGCTGAATAATAGATGGGGTAACAATGGTATAAAAATTCATCTAAATATTTGATTTTATAAGGGGGCCGTTCTTTGGGCCATTGCATCCCCACCAGGACATGCCAATCGATCCAATGAAGATTTAATTTGGACGGAACAGGATGCTGATATCCTGCCAAAAAAGCTTTGAGCGGACCTAGAAAGGAATCCAGATCCATGCCCTTTTTGAGAACCTCATTTTGACAAAATTCACAAAGGTAGCCCAAGCCGTCAACCTTTTCTATGCCCTTGGGAAAACGGCATAGAAAACAACGCTCCGCATTCTTGAAGCAATCCTGACAAACGTGTTTTCCATAATCCGAGTAGCACGAACCCCAGGAAGGAATTTTTTTTTGACACAAATAGCATTCCATTCCTGTTTCCCGCTCCAGCGATTTTTGGCAAAACTCGCAGATGTTGCCAAACCCCGGGTACCTCTTGAGTGCCGTTGAGGGAAACTTACATTTTTGGCATCGGGGGGTATTGGTGAAACACTCCAAACAAACCCGTACCCCATGGGCTTCATAAAATGACTGTTGGACAGGGATCGGATTTTTACATAAATAACAAGAATCTACGGACATTTTTTATTCTGAAAAACGAAGGTATTGAACACGACAAATTTGATTAGAAGCAACATTGCGGTGGAGGTACTTAAGGCCCATAAATAATGCCAGCCCCAATTTTTATTTAGAAAACTCATAATCATTCCGTCAACGGTTAAGAAGGAGATCGAAACACACGAAAATTTAAGCATCCGCCATAAAATACGATCATGGACCAGAAACACAAAATGCAAATTCATGAAAAAATAACAGAAAAAACTGACAACCAAGCCTATTCGATAGGCAAAAACCGCATCAAAGCCCAGGGTTTCGGTTAATAGAGAAGTCAGAACCGCTCTGAGGAACCAGATGGCGCCTCCTCCGGCCAAAAATCTTAACAATTTTTTAAATAAGGGAACCCATTCATCTTTGTTCATCAATACCTTTAGCGTTGCCCCCATTTTCGCACAAATAGCTTGTTTTACCTTCGTTTCTGTAGGATGAATAAGCACGATACTTAACGATGTTTCAAGCTGTAAGAGTTGGTTACATAATGATTTTCTCAGGAACCGCAAAAAATGGATAAAACTCCAATGCAATCGTGGAACTTTTCCTCACCTTCGCCCTCTGTATTAAAAGATCATGAGGTCAATCAGCAAGGTTCTCACTTGCAAGGAAAACGCATCGCGCTACTCATAACGGGAAGCATCGCCGCTTATCGAATGCCTGATCTGATCAGGGAGTTACGTCGTGAAGGTGCCGATGTGACTGTTTTTATCACCCGTGAAGGTCTAAAATATGTCACGAAAGAAACGCTCGAATGGACCTCGCTACACCCCGTTATCGACGCGTTTACCCCGGCGGCTGAACATTTGAGTGATTCTGCGCCTTTTGACGCGTACCTGCTGGCTCCCGCAACGTATAGTGTGATCAACAAAATGGCGTCAGGGATTGCGGACTCGGTTTTAACGTCAACGCTGGCCTCTGCCCTGGGACGGCTGGAACAACAAAAAATCCCTCTTTTAATTGCGCCGACGATGCATGGCACCATGCATAATTCCCTTTTGAAAAATTCTTTAATACGCTTGCACGAGTCAGGAGTGACGATCATTCCTCCTCGTCAAGAAAATGGCAAGGATAACCTTCCTGCCATTGAAATTTTAGTAGCCTCAACCATTCGTGCCACCAAACCTCATCCCTTCAAAGGGAAAACCATCCTGGTTACAGGCGGTCCGACACCTGTGTGTATTGATCATATACGTCGAATCACCAACCATTTTACGGGGGCACTGGCGATTCATATTGCGAAAGAAGCTTGGTTTCGAGGGGCTCAAGTTCAATTGATTTTAGGTCAAGGAAGCCTCGCTGCCCCAAGTTATCTCGACGCCACGGTGATTCGTACTTATGATGAGTATCAGAGCCGCGTTCTGGATTATTTACAAAAAGAAAAAGTCGCGATTGGCATTTTTTCAGCGGCGGTTGCGGATTATCAACCGGAAACTCCATTTGCCGGCAAACTTCCGAGTGGTCAAACACAATTTTCATTAAATCTTGTTCCAACCCAAAAAGTAATCAAAAACGTACGGGCACAATTTCCAGATTTATACATGGCGACCTTCAAGTATGAAGAAAATTTATCCCATGCGGATTTGATGAAAATCGCTCAAAGTCGATTGGATTCCGGTTATAATCTGGTAGTTGCCAACAGAGGCGAAGAAAAGGGACCTCAGGGAGAACAAGTGGCCTGGATTATTGATGGACAGGCAGAACCTGAACGAGCCATCGGCAAAGCCGAAATCGCCTGTTGTTTACTCGACCATATTGCCCAGAACGCTCTCATTTAAAAGACTTACTTATGCATAAGCTTTTTCTTAGCCTTGGGATTTTCTGTTTTTGGAGCACAACGCTCGTTGTGGCACAACAACAACCTCCTCTTGCCTTAACTCCGCAACGCATGATTGAATTGGATCGTTTTGAGTGGATATCGGTTTCCTTGTCCCCTTCCTTACCCCCAAACAGAATGGTAACCAGTGCGATGAAAGCCCTTGAGGGGAGAACGACACTGCAATTCCGTCCTTATCAGGAATGGATTCCTTATGATCCTCCCAGTTTCCGAAAATATCCTTTCCTGCACATCGAAATGTGTACTTTTCCACCGCAAACAACCCTTACCGATCAACTCCATTGGCGCGATTTTTTTAATGCGGGAGGCACCCTGTTTTTGGACTATTGTCATGCGGATGTTGAGTCTATGGAAGAGTGGAAAATATGGGGGAGTTCAATTTATCCGAAGACTCAATGGCAAGCAATGTCCAGCGCCAGCGTACTGACCCACAGTTTTTACCTGCTTGAAAAACGGATGCTGCTGAATCGGGGAAACACCTCGATCTATCTTTTGGAAAATGATGGTCGTCAAATCATGATCATGAATCAGACCGCTCAACTTTCTTGGCAAGCCTTCAGTCTTGCTCGAGTGACCCCCTTTCAGAATGATCCTGCCCAGGAATTGCAACTTCGTTTCTATGTGAACCTGATTATGTATCTCCTGACAGGCAACTACAAACAAGATCAACTCCACCTGCCTACTATCTTGTTGCGAAGAAAATAAACAACCATGCCAGGAAGAGGAGAACTCCGTTTGCGTAAAACCCGGAAAATTTCCATGGGGAAATCCAGACTGTCCTTTTTTGAACTCCGTAATCCGGCAGCACTTTCAAAGGCTCCTGAGCGCAGCCTTGAAGCATAAGACGCAGTATCAGCATAAATCGCAGCATGTCACTTCTAAATTTCCAACGCTCTAAATAAAAAAGAAAGACGGACCTAACTTTTATTGACACCAAGGCTTTGTTTATGTCATTAACAAGTAGCAGGGAACTGTTAAGAACCTATTGGATCTTGGATTAACGTGAGTTTTGGATAAACCCAGTTCGCGTTAAAATCGATTTCCCCTTTTTTCATGAATGATGATCCTTATTCAAAATTGACGTTATGGAAATAGAGTTGTTTAATTCTTCAGCGGAGAAGTACAATGTCAAAGGAAAAAAAAGAGAACAAAAGCGGTGAGAATAGCTCAACAAAAAAAATTAAAAAAATAAACAACAAGGATTATTTGAAAGAGTTAGCAAAGCTGCACGTAGAATTGGTTAAGTTGCAATATTGGATCAAGCAAAAGGGGTTACGTGTTGCTATGGTTTTTGAGGGACGGGATGCCGCTGGTAAAGGAGGGACGATTAAGCGCATCATTGAACCCCTCAACCCGCGAGGTTGTAATGTTGTCGCTCTGGCTGCTCCTTCTGACCGCGAAAAAACACAATGGTATTTCCAACGCTACGTCACGCATCTCCCCGCAGCAGGCGAAATTGTCATCATGGATCGAAGCTGGTATAACCGTTCAGGGGTTGAGCGGGTCATGGGGTTCTGTACAGATGCTCAATACAAAGAGTTCTTACGTTCTTGTCCTGAATTTGAGAGAATGCTGGTCCGCTCTGGAATCATCTTACTTAAATATTGGTTTTCAGTCAGTGATGAAGAACAGGAAAGACGTTTTCAAAGTCGATCTAAAGATCCCTTGAAACGTTGGAAACTGAGCCCTATGGACTTGGAATCTCGTGACAAGTGGGTGGAGTATTCAAAAGCGAAAGATGAGATGTTCTTCTATACGGATATTAAAGAAGCACCTTGGTTTGTCGTCAACTCCGATGATAAAAAACGAGCGCGTTTGAATTGTATCAATCATATTTTGAATGCCATTCCTTATGAAAATATAATGCCTAAACCGATACAACTTAAAAAGCGCAATACGATAGGAGACTATGAGAGACCTCCTTATGAAAACCAAAACTTCGTTGAAGAAGTGTTTTAATTGTTTTCTCCTTATACTTCAAAGTGGAATCCGATTGAACATCGCTTGTTGAAACAACTCGGAATTTGTTATTAGGTGTCATATTTCCTCGTTTTGAAGTTATTAGCTGTAATTTCAATGGATTATGAAACCTATCTGGTGTAAATCTCAATATATTTTTCTGATATAATTTCTTTTCGGCTAAGGTCAATCTATCAGACTTCGATACTCACCGGGTGTTTTTCCTGTCCATTTTTTAAAAGAACGATGAAACGCGCTGGATTCAGAAAACCCTAACCGTTGGGCAATTTCAGCCAGTGACATTTCCTTGCGCTTTAGATAAAAAACAGAAAGATTTCTACGGATTTCATCCAGAATTTCTTGAAATGAAGTTTCTTCCTCCTTTAGTTTCCGTCTCAGCGTCCGGGTCGTCATCCCTAAGCGTTCGGCAACTTCCGTAAAACTGGGATACTGAATATAAAACAAATCATCTGTTACTTGTTGAACCTGGGTTTTGAGACTGGGACGTTGGGGAAGTTCCGCCATGAGATCTTCACAGGTTTTTTTCATAATTTTGGATAACGTCAGATCCGCGTGAGTGATGGGTAAATCAAGATAAGCTCGATCAAAGACGAACTGATTAAAAGCATGGTTGAACTTTAAGGGACATTGAAAAATATGATAATATTCCTGAATATAAGAAGGCTCCGCATATTGGAAACAGACCACTTTAGGTGAGACTGTAATTTCGGTGAGTATTCTGGAAACATTGGCTAAACCGGCCATCCCCACTTCAACGATAAATTTGGATAACCGTTTTCCTTCAATTGCCGATTCAATTCTCAGAATCGCTTCCTCCTTTGCTTCGATCAACTCCAAGCGTATACCATGCGTGATGATGCCCTGGTATTTAATTCCCAGTTCCAAACATTCACGGACGGTCATGCTATTCATGGCCGCATACCCAACATGACTGAACGCCGCAGATTCCATATTTTTCCCCACCCGGAGCCCCAATCCCTGATCATTGGTCCGAAGCATCGCTTCTTCCGCCAGTGTTAAATATTGTTTCGGAGTGATTCGGGCAAAGGGATCTTCCAGAAGTTCCGGTGGAATTGAGGCAATTTTCAAAAGTTCGTGTCCTTCAATTTGATATTTCTCCAAGACTTCTATAATCGAGGCCACAAAACTGATAGAGATGATGTTTTCGTATTTATTAACAGGTCGCGTAGGTGATGCCATTTTTAATCAGATGCTTTGAAACCATTCCACAGAACTCGTGAGTCGTAAGATTATTAGCCAGGAAATCCTGGCACACGAGTTAAAAACCATGCCAAGATCTTAATTCATCTCAGCATTTTGACAAAAAAGGACATCTTTTAAAGATTAATTGTCTCAAATGATCATTGAAGATTCTTTCATCCTACGTATCATAAGTAAAAATCAAAATCTAAATTTATTTTATTGTGAACTAGGGAATGAGCACCCTGGGTGCGCATTTCAATATCAACCTTACAGCTTGAGGCTTCTTTATGGCAAACTTTTACACTGATAATGAGGATATTCAATTTTATATCAAAAAAGGAATCGATTGGAGTCCCTTATTAACCGTCACGGAAAAGGGGTTTGGAGAAGGATTCGAATATAAAAACGAAGCGGAAACATTGAGTGTGTATCATGAGATGTTGGAAATGATGGGAGAATTAGCCGCGGAAAAAGTCGCGCCTATTGCTCAGGAAGTGGACCGCACGGGAATTAAACTGGTTAATGGAGAAGTCGTTTTTCCCAAAGTGCTTCAAGATTTATTCGATGAAATCAAAGGGTTGGATATCCATGGGATGTGTGTTCCCCGAGAACTTGGGGGCATGAGTTGTCCGATGTTGCTCTATTTCATCAATAGTGAACTTTTGGGTCGTGGAGATATTTCCATCTTGAGTCATCATGGATTTCACGGCGGAATTGCCATGGCCATGCTGGTTTTTTCCCAATATGAAGGAACTACAAAATTTGATCCCAAAACCAAAGAAGTTCTCAGCACACGATTTGAAAAGGAAGTCAAAGACATTATGACAGGGGAAGCCTGGGGATGTATGGACATCACGGAACCTGACGCGGGGAGTGATATGGCAGCGCTCCGAACCAAAGCCGAGCAGGATGAAAAAGGCAACTGGTTTGTTACAGGACAAAAGATCTTTATCACTTCGGGACATGGAAAATATCATTTTGTGATCGCAAGAACTGAAGAGCCGGCTTCCGCGGATGACGCGTTTGCAGGACTGGAAGGCTTATCCTTTTTCTTGGTTCCAACTTACATCGATAATCCTGATGGCACTCGAACTCGACTCGCCACAGTTGAACGGGTTGAGGAAAAATTGGGAATCCATGGTAGCGCAACCTGTTCCATTAATTTTGACCGTTCTCCCGCTCAGTTGATTGGTAAGCGAGGGGAAGGTTTCAAATTAATGCTGATCTTGATGAATAATGCCCGTGTCGGTGTCGCCTTTGAAAGTTTAGGCATTTGTGAAGCGTCCTATCGTTTGGCCAAAGATTACGCGGCACAACGAAAAAGTATGGGTAAAACGATTGACCGTCATGAAATGATCGCCGATTACCTAAAAGAAATGGAAAATGATATTAAAGCGTTACGAGCGATAACTTACTATGGTGCTTACAACGAAGAATTAGCGTCAAGGACTCAAATGGCCTTGGATAGTGGTCTGTGGGAATCCGATACTTTGGAGTACAAGCGTGCTGAAAAAATGGTCAAAATATATAAAAGAGAAGCCAGACGTGTGACGCCTTTGATCAAGTATTTTGGAAGTGAGAAAGCCGTTGAATTATCACGCCGCTGTGTTCAAATTCACGGGGGTTCCGGATACACCACAGAATATGGCGCAGAAAAATTATTCAGGGATGCCATGGTGCTTCCTATCTATGAAGGAACCTCACAGATTCAGTCTTTAATGGCCATGAAAGATTCGCTTTTGGGTATTATTAAAAATCCTCAAGCCTTTGTGAAGGAACTCGCACAAGCACGAATCGCCAGCCTTTCTGCACGAGATTCACTGGAGCGAAGAGTTGCGAGAATTCAGTTAACTTGTTTGATGGCGCAACAACAGTTGATGCAGAAAATTGCCGCAAAGAAATTTAAAGCCATTAGTCATAAGCCTATTAGCACATGGCCCGATCAATTTTTGAAAAACTGGAATCCTAAATCCGATTTTGCGCCAGGAATGCTTCATGCTGAACGTTTATTGCGATTAAAGACAGATGCTTTGGTTTGCGAAATTCTTTTTGAGCAAAGCAAAAAATTTCCTGAGAGACGAGAAATTCTGGAAACGTACATGGAGCGTGCGGAACCCAGAACCCGTTTTCTTTATGATGAAATTTGTAGCATTGGTGGTCGTTTATTGGACGAACTTTCTGTTGAAGTCGGTGAACAGAAGGTAGCGAAATAATCCAACCGTTCTTTGGGTGTGCTCTTGCTGATGTAACCAGAGCACACCCCTTTCTCTGTATTTTGGGTTAGAAACAGATCTTGCGGCTATTGCCTTTTTTCCAAATTTCTTCTCACAACCTGACTGAGCGATGCCAGCTTAAAGGGTTTTTTCAATAAACCATCTATTTTCCATGTAACGATGTCTTCTTTTACAACCAAATCAGCATAACCTGTGATCAAAATCACAGGAAGTTCAGGACGAATTTCTTTTATCTTCGCCGTTAACTGTTTTCCGTTCATTTTCGGCATCCCATAATCCGTGATAACCAGGTCAAAGTCCTGAGCATGGTCGGTAAACAACGTCAATGCCTGGGCACAATCTGAAAAATTGGTGACCTCATATCCCAACTTAATCAACATTTCCTTAACTAAATCAGTAACCAACGGTTCATCATCGATCAACAAAATACGTTCATTCCCCTGGGTCAGTGATTTTTCTGGAGAAGCTTGTGGTTTTATAGTTTCTCGTGAAACAGGGAAATAGAGGTGGAAAGTACTTCCTTCACCTTCCTTACTGTCAACTTCAATATGCCCCTGATGCTGTTGCACAATCCCCAGCACGACGGATAATCCCAAGCCTGAACCTTGCCCAACCTCTTTGGTCGTAAAGAAAGGGTCAAAAATACGTTCTTTTGTGGTTGGAGACATTCCAACGCCTGTATCTTGCACCATCAGACCCAGAAAATTGCCTTTCTGGATCTGCCCCTCTGGTTTGGTAAATTGGCGAAATCCTTCGTTTTTCAGACGAATGGTTAAAGTTCCACCGTCCGGCATGGCTTGGACGGCGTTGATACAAAGATTGAGAAGGATCTGATGGAGTTCATTAGACATTCCCAGGATGAAAGGCAAATTCGGTTCAAATTCTTTTTTGATAGAAATATTGGAAGGGGTCGTCTGTTGAATCAATTGGGTAACTTCTTCAACGAGCAACTTTAGTGAGACGGACTCTCGTTGTGATAGGGATTGCCGTCCATAAGCAAGCATTTGTCCGACTAAACTCGCGGCTCTATTTCCTGCTAACTGTATCTGGGTGAGATATCTTCTGTCCTGATCATCCTCAACGCTGTTCCCAATGAGTACTTCCGTATATCCGAGAATGGGAGTAAGCAGGTTATTGAATTCATGCGCAATGCCTCCTGCCAAAGTTCCGATGGCTTCCATTTTTTGTGCCTGGTAAAGCTGTTTTTCGCTTTTTAGAAGTGCCGCTTCAGTTTGTTTCTGTTGGGTGATGTCTACACAAAAACCTTCGACACAGATCGCTTGTCCTTGCTCATTGCGAACTAAACGCACTGAGAGGGAACACCATACGCGGCTTCCATCCTTTTTTAACAGTTGGGTTTCCAACCCTCTTACCAAGCCGACTGATTGTAATTCTTGAATGAGCGTTTTTCTCTCAAGGGGATTTACATAACATTGAGCCCCAATGTCAGAGATGGAAGACCTAGCTTCCTCGGGTGACTCATAACCGAGTATTTTCGCCATGGAGGGACTTACGTTTATAAACTCCCCTTCAAACGTACTTTGGAAGATGCCTTCCACCGCATTTTCAAAGATAGATCGGTAATTACGCTCACTGACTTTTAATTTTTCATAGGCCAAGCGGAGTTCTGATACTTTTTCCGCGACTTGCTGTTCCAGGTCATTATTTAATTTCTGGAGTTCTTGTGTCAATTGCTGAGTCTTTTCCATTTCGGATTTTAACTTCAAGATGGTCGCGATTCTCATTTTTATAATGAGGAGGTTAAAAGGTTTAGTGATATAGTCCACAGCACCCAGTTCAAAGCCTTTAACTTCATCCTCTGCCTCATTCAAAGCAGTCAAGAAAACGACCGGTATCGCCACGGTTGCAGCGTTCGCTTTTAATCGTGAACACACCTCATAACCATCAATCCCAGGCATCATGATATCCAGCAATATCAAATCAATGGGCTCACCAGAAAATGCTATTTCCAACGCTTTTTCGCCATTGATCGCAAAGAGCAGATCATAATCATTTCCCAAAGTTTTTGAAAGCATATGCAGGTTTTCCGGATTATCATCCACCATCAACAATTTTTTACTTTGCTCTGGATTTTTATTCATTTTATCCCGTCATCAAGAAAAATATTCAACTGCTCACACAGTTTCATTAAAGTTAATAGGCTCCCTTCAGAATCCAGTCGGGACAAGGCTTTGTTAAGATCGGATTTTTCCTGCCTGAATTTGGGATAGGGAAGGAGAGAAAGCAAAGACTCCAGCACATCCCATGCACGGAATCGATTGTTGTGAAGCAGAAAGATCGTCTCTTTCAAAAGCTGTTCCACCTGAGAGGGGTCAAACGGTTCACCCTCCGCTTTGGTGCTGGATTTACCCGATTCTTTTTCAAGGTTTAAAGCGTTCGAAGTCTCCACAACCTCATGCTCAAAAGTGTCAAGGGAGGGGAACAACTCCGTTGAACGGAGAGATTCCCTGTTAGTGTTTGTCTCCGTTTGTGACAAGGGGACTTTGACTTCAATCAAACAACCTTCACCCTGTTTCGATGTTAGAGCCAGTTTTCCCCCCATCAATTGAGTCAGCTTTCTGGCGATGGACAGTCCCAAACCGGTTCCGCCTTTTTGATAACCGGCCTTGGTCTGATAAAAAGAATCAAAAATATGTTTTTGTTCCGCTTCAGCAATACCGGGACCGGTATCTTGTACCACAAATCGATACCAATTCTGAGCTTCGGCTTCAACCTTTAAAGTCACACTTCCAAAATCGGTAAATTTCACAGCATTTCCTAAAAAATTGGTCAGTATCTGACGCAGTTTCTGCTGATCTCCGAACACCCTCAACTGGGGATCAAAATTAGTGTGTAGTTTCCATTGGAGATTTTTATCTCGGCATGTGGTTTCAAAGATAGAGGCAACGCTCTGGACCAAGGTCAACAAACGAAAGGAGACTGGATGCAATTTGAGGGTTCCCGATTCGATTTTGGAAATATTGAGGATGTCATTGAGAATTTCCATCAACTGGGAACCTGCTTGGAGCATAGCTTTCAGGGCACGGCGGTGTTGTTGTTTCATCGTCTGATCGTTATTCAGGTTCTGCACATGCCCCAAAATAACATTCAAGGGTGTTCGCGTTTCGTGTGAAATATTGGCAACAAACAAGGACTTGGCTTCGTTAGCGGCTACAGCCAGTTGTTTTTCCTTGATAAATAACGCGTTCGATTGCATGGCACGTAACCGCAGATCATTAAACGCAGCGACTAATTGAGTCAACTCATCCGCTTGGGGATTTTTGGACGGTTTTCGAGCGAGGATTAATGGATGTTCCCATTGGCCAGTCTGGACTTCTTCCGCGTAGTCTGAAATTTCTTTTAAATATCGGCCTACCAATAACTGATACAAAAAGATAATGAATAACGAAACCAGAAAAGTTTTGATGGTTTGCGTAGCCAGGATGGTAAATACTTTTTCTATAAGCCGCTGATAAACACCGTCGAGTGTGGCGACAACCAGGAGTTGCCCCAAATAAACCGGACTTCCCCGGTAACTATATTTCAAGGGGAAGAAATGTTGAAGAGTATGTTTATTTTGAGGGGAACCCACCACCGCCAACACTTTATTTTCCTCTGACCTGATTTCCAGGTACTGCATGTCTGGAAGTTGGTAAATGCCTTCAAGCTGAAGGCGGAGGCTTTTGATATCATTGACCCATAAGCCATTGGAAAGACTGGGCAAATAACTACTGTGAACCTGTTCAATCCTGGTTTCAATCAAGTCCACATCCCGAACATAATCCAACCCCAGTTGTAACAGCGTCCCCACGAGTGTCACCACCGAACTGAACAAGAGGATATCAATCGCAAAACGATGTCCTATCCCTTTTTTAAGGCTCAATCTGGAAAATGAAGTCAGCAATTGCATGCACGATTCCCTGATTAGATAGCGTAGCGTTGGAGGACCTCCGAAAAAATCTTTTGGTAGGTGCCGTCTTTTTTCATTTCCTGAACTTTTTCGACAATCATGGGCACAAGGGCCTGGTGTTTTTTATGAAGATAAAGATACCAATCTCCCTGAAGGAACGGCGTTTTCAGAATGACCACATCCTTTAATCCGGAGTCTTTGAGGAGCTTGAGGCCTATCATTCTTTCGATAATCGCAAGATTGATACGTTTTTTTTCCAGGAGGGTGAACAGTTGCGCACCTTCTTCCACTTGGATCGCAGACCTTGCCTGTGTGGTGTTTCGCTCCAAAATTTTCCAACCCGTCACAATGCCCACATCATAAGGCTTCAAATCTTCCGGTTTGGTAACCTCCATTTTTTGATCTAGCGTAAAAACCATCATCTGAAACTGCATGATTTGTTCAGGCACCCTGATCAAGTCAGGATAATTTCCGGTGGCATTGAGCTGGAGTATTCGGCAGACGTCCCCATCATCCAATCCACTATTAGCGTTTTTCAAGGCCCGTTCCGCAGGTAAATACTGAATCTCAATGGCAATACCCATGCGTTTTGACAATTCCTGGTAAAGAATATCCAGCACACCGGTATGGTCAGGGGAGGTGATCGGAGCGTAATAGGAAGTATTCAGTACCAACTTCTGAGGTATTTCCGCGAATATGAGCGTGGAACCAACACTTAAAAGGAGTACCATCAATGCAATTGTTTTCATAACGACGACCTCAGTAATTTTTAATTTATGTCAGGAGACACCGTTCAATTTACAGTTTACAGAGACCCGTCAACCACTTGCCGCAGCAAGGAAATCCTGACACAGAATAAACTGCCACACCTTAAGTGGGGATCTAGCAAAACCACACAGTTATGACAAGGTTAAATTGGATGGACAATTGAGACACATGCATCAGGGCTGACGTATGTGTCTCAATTGTCCATCCAATTTAACGTATCCTCTCCAAATATCAGGGTAACCCGAATTTATTCGTCGAATAATTTTTATGTTTTGTTGATGTTATCGCAAAGGAGGTAGTCTTTTTTTCATGAAAACATCAGAGATAAGAAGTGTTCTCGAAGCACTAAAGGAAGAAATTCAAGAAACCAGGACTAAGGATTCCTCGTACTGAAAAATGTAAAATTGATCAGTCTAAACTTCCTGAAGATGTCGTATTTAAAGGTTATGAAATCGTCATTGTCCAAGACATGAAAGTGATCGTGGAAACGATCAGGTTTAAGAAGGAAATTTACTACTCCCCCTCATTAAACAAAAGTTTTATGGCCTCTCTTCCCACGGGATCCGAAGGCGAGTTCGGGCCTCACCTCAAGTCATTAGTTTTGGGTTTGAAACACATTCGCGTCATGTCCGAACCTGAAATTTTAGAATTCATGGAGGATCATGGCGTTCAAATTTCAGCAGGGACCCTTTCTCGTCTCTTGCTCAATCAGAATTGGGCGCATGAGGAAAAAATAGCTAGTTTCCAAGCAGGTTTATCTTCCAGTCTCTCAAGAATGGCTGAAATCAATGTTTGAGGATTTTTGGAAGTATTACCACCAGTTACGTGAGTTCCAAAAAGCACCGACTGAAGTTCTCGCTCAGCAACTACAAGAGCGATTTGAGGAACTGTTTTCCATTCAAACAGGCTATCATGAGTTAGATCAAAGAATCGCTAAAACGCACTCTAGAGTTGAAGCGCTTTTACAGGTATTGAAGCACCCTCAAATCCCGTTACACAATAATTCCGCTGAATTAGGAGCTCGTTCGGCGGTAAGACGACGTGATGTCAGCCTCCATACCATCAATCTTAAGGGAACCCGGGCCAATGATGATTTCATGACGTTCACTGAAACGGCCAAGAAGCTGGGAGTTTCCCGATTTAGTTATCTCTATGAGCGGGTCAGTGGGAGTTATCAAATGAGGCCCTTAGCCCAATTGATTACAGCAAAAGCTTTCATCACAGCGGAGGTAGATCAAACCCAAAATGAAAGGGACTCTAAAGGCTTAGAGGCTTCACAGCCCCTCAAGATCAACCCACTTAATGAGCGACAAACCATAGCTTCGTTCTTCCTTGGCGTTAAAAAACTCCCTCTTAATATCCTGAAAAGCATGAAGCAAGGAGTTGGTAATTTCTTACCAGCACCTTTCTCATTCCTGAACACTTCTCTTAATCAAATCCAAATTTTTCAACAATAGCTTATTACACTTATTCGCTGGGGGATCGAGTGGGGAAGTATGTCTAAATTCAGGGAAATTCAGATCCTGCCCTGAGATTTGGAGAGGATACAAAAAAATGCTTTCTGAGAGAAATTCAGCAGATACTAAGTAGGGTCCGCTTAAGCGCACCCTACATCACATTCTCGGACAGCCACCTATAGACATGCATTTAAATAAATTCAGCATGTATAATATTTTGGATGACCCATTTAATCGACTCATGATTAGGAGTGTCAAAGCTTGCTTTTACCAGAAAAGCCAAAGCTTTTCTTTGAATTTTGCCAAAGCAAGCTTTGGTACTCCACAGTAATTCCAATGAAATTATTTAAATGAACGTCTATAGTACACTGTCAGCCTTTAAATTTGTGGTAGATCGGGACTACGTGCCCGATAAAAACAACGTTCGCAAAAGCTGGGCATGTAATCCCAGCCTACCGAACCCGAAAAATAAAAGCTGACTATGTACTAGGGACTGGTTCGTCCACATGATAGCACTGTTCTAACCTTCATCAACACCTCGAAAATTTACAGCAAGTCCTCATTGGTATCAAGTGCGCAAAGATAGTTGGAAAAATGAGACTTCACAAATAACCATTTTCGTCTGGAGATTTTTTCTGGTGACGATAGTATCCTGAATTATTATAAAATCAGAAAATAAAATCAATGAATAATCCTAATTTGTATTTGTTCTGACGTATTGGAATTAATACCAAAACCCCTTTTTGGGGATTTTTTCAAACTACGTTCTAGGAGTGTAGTTAGTCATTTTTGAAAGGAAAATAAATGAAAGAAGTTGTTATCGTTTCAGCATGTAGAACCGCAATAGGCGAATTCGGCGGATCTTTAAAAGATAGTAACGCGCCCTATCTTGCAAGCATTACTATGAAAGAAGCTATAAAAAGAGCAGGGATTGATCCTGGAATTATAGATGATGTTCGTTACGGAAGTTGCCTGGAACCATCGGATGCTTTGAATGTAACCAGAGTAGCCGCTTTAATGGCCGGAATTCCTGAGCATGTTACGGCTGTAACCATTAACAGAGTCTGTATCTCAGGGATGGAAGCCGTTATTTCCGGAATGGCCATGATTTTAGCAGGAATGGCAGATGTGATCCTGGCAGGTGGTGTTGAGCATATGTCCAGTGTCCCCTATACAGTTCCTGGAGCCAGATGGGGCTGCCGTCTTCAAGACCATGTTTTTGAGGATTCCATGATGCATGCTCTTCACGCGGGTTCTGTATTTCTGCCGCTTGATGAAAGTGCTCCTATTAACATCAATCATCCTTCAATAAGCCCTTTTATCGGTAAAAAATATATCATGGGAATGACCGCGGAGTTTGTCGCTAATAAGCTTAATATTTCCAGGGAAGAAATGGACGAAGTTGCTTTAAGAAGCCATAACAATGTTGAGAGAGCTACAAATGACGGTTCATTTAAAGCGGAGATCGTTCCCATTGAAATTCCGCAAAGAAATAAACCGCCACTTATTTTTGATAAAGATGAACATTTCAGGCCAGGTCTTACAATGGCTCAACTGGCTAAATTAAAGCCCGCGTTTCTTCCAGAAGGCGGAACAGTGACAGCCGGTAATGCCAGTGGTATCAATGATGGTTCAGCCGCTCTTATTATAATGACTGCTGAAAAAGCGAAAGAATTGAATTTAACCCCTATCGCAAAAATAAAAGCAGTGGGAAGGGGCGGATGTCATCCCGCAATAATGGGATTATCTCCCGTACCGGCTGTCAAGAATCTTCTTGTAAAGAACAACATGAAACTGGAAGACTTTGAGCTCATTGAAATCAATGAGGCCTTTGCCGCCCAATATCTCGGTTGTGAAAAAGAGCTTGGTTTAAACAGGGAAATAACCAATATTAATGGTTCGGGAATCGGAATTGGGCATCCTGTGGGAGCCACCGGTGCAAGGTTAATTGTAACCTTGATCCATGCCTTGAAAAAACAGGGCAAAAGCCTTGGACTCGCAACACTCTGCGGAGGCGGAGGTGTCTCCATGGCAACGGCCATAGAGATGATATAAAAATCAAAACACACCCCTTTTCTTAAGCTCACTATTTTGCAATGCCTCTGAAAGGGGCGCATACAGCAATTGGGGAACGCCCTTACCCCGATAGGGGTTTCAGCTTTTAGCCCAGCGATTGATCGCTGGGTAATCATGCACCCTGATTTCAAGTCCCAGAGGGACAAATCAAATTTTTTTAAATTTAAATCTAAACTCTGAATTGCTACACTATGAATACGATGATGCTTCTTTTGTCAGCCATTGCTATTTTGTTTCTTTTAGCAGTTGCTGTCTATAATAGACTGGTAAAATACCGAAACCGATACAAAAACGCCTTTTCTCAAATCGATGTTCAACTCAAACGTCGATATGATTTAATTCCCAACCTGGTGAATTCGGTCAAAGGCTACATGAAGCATGAACAGACAACGTTGGAAGCGGTAATTAAGGCTCGCAATCAAGCTTATGCTGAGTGTGAAAACGCGGCGCTTCAACCCGGGGCTCCTGAAAGCATCCGCTCCCTGTCCCAGGCTGAAAATGTATTGGGCAGTGCCTTGGGAAGGTTGATGATGCTTTCAGAATCCTATCCCGAATTAAAAGCTGACAAACAAGTCACCAATCTCATGGAAGCGTTAACTTCCACAGAAAATAAAGTAGCGTATTCGCGTCAGGGTTATAACGATATGGTCACGATTTATAACACCGCGCGAGAAAGTTTTCCCGCCAATTTGATTGCGACGATGTTTCATTTTGAGGCAGCCGAATTGCTGGTTGTCATTCAAAATGAACGTGAACGTGAAGTTCCCAGCGTTGAATTTTAAGCAAGTCCTTTTTCAGGAAAACCATGGATTTTTTTGAACATCAGGATCATGCCCGAAACAAAACCTGGCTGCTTCTACTGATATATTGTCTGGCCGTGACACTGGTTACGGTTATCGCAAGTTTGGTCGTCTGGATTTCCGCACAGTATCTACAGCCCCTCATTGAAACACAACAGACGCACCTTGTGATCAATCTGGATCTTTATGATTTGAATAACGTTTACACTCAGATCCTCGAAGAACCGCTTGTGTTCCTGGGGAGTGTGCTGGTCATCCTTTTATTGATAATTATGGGAACCCTGTCCAAATTTAAAGAATTATCGTTGGGAGGTCACGCCATCGCAAAAGCCTTGGAGGGAACCTTGGTGCCGGTGGATACCGTAAAATCCATGGAAAAAAAGCTGTTGAATATTGTTGAGGAAATGGCTATTGCCTCAGGCGTGCCCGTCCCCGATGTCTACATTTTATACAAGGAAATTCAACCCATTAATGCTTTTGCCGCGGGAAAAAAAGCAAATTTGGCGGTCATTGGCGTTACGTTAGGGACGCTGATGAAGTTAGACCGTGATGAATTGCAGGGAGTGATTGCCCATGAATTTAGCCATATTTTCAATGGAGATATGCGTATTAATTTTTATTTAATAGGCCTCTTGAATGGTCTCTTGTGGATCTATCTGACGGGGAAAGGCCTGGTTGAGGCCGGTTACCTGCTCATGGGGGGTAAAGACCGTTTTACTCCCAAGGAAAAAGGTTACACGATTATGGGCACTCAATCTTCCCATCGAGGTAGCTCTTTTGGGGCGTTGATTGCCATTCCGGGCCTGGCCTTGATGGCGATAGGATGGATTGGGGTTTTCTTTGCGAATCTCATTAAAAGCGGTGTTTCCAGACAACGTGAATTCCTGGCGGATGCGTCTGCGGTACAATTTACCCGCAATCCTTCAAGTATCGCCGGGGCGCTGCAAAAAATCATGAACAAAGGATCCCGGTTAAATGCCGTTTATTCCTTGGAAGCCAGTCACCTGTTTTATGCTAATGTGTTACGGAAAAGCTGGTTCAAACTAACGGCGACTCACCCTTCTTTGGAAGAACGTATCCTAAGAATAGGGTTTATTCCTCAAAAGGAAGACCCCGAGTCCCTTTCCGCTAAAGTTACCGCGGCGCCTGTGCCAAGGGGATTGGTGGAAGTAATCTCCGGTTTTCAGGAAGATCGGCCCCTTTCCTCTTTCCAAACTGAAGGTGTGCTTGAGTCCGTAGGAAAGCCCTCGCCCGTCCATCTTTCCTTCATTAACTCCTTGCTGAAAGAGCTTCCCCCTTTATTAAAAGAAAGTGTCTATACTTTATCCAGTGCTCAAGCCTTGATGTATTTGCTATTGATCAATCAAGACGCACAAATCAGACAACGTCAAATCGAAGATCTTCAAGAATTGAACGATTCTCGGGTTCTGGCGGAATTCCAAAAATTATTACCGGAACTCGAACAGATCCAGCCAGAACACCGGATTCCTTACATCGATATGGCCTTGCCTACTTTACGTCACATGTCCGAAGCGCAATATCAGGAATTTAAAGTTCAGCTCCAGGTTTTGATTGACGCCGATGGATACGTCAGTCTTTTTGAATACACCTTGTGGTATGTCCTTAGCAAACATTTGGACGCTGTATTTTCACCCCCAGTGAAGCAAAAACGCACTTTTACGAAACTGGCATCCCTGCAATACCACTGTGAGCAACTTCTTTCCATTCTGGCATTTTACGGACATGATAAAAGGGCCGTCGCTAACCAGTCCTTTTTATCAGGTATCCATGTTTTAGCCTTTGAAATGCCCTCACAGATGTTTCCTGAGGAAGAATGTGTGTTCTATAAGCTGGGAGAGACCCTTGATGCGCTGAGAGCGCTTGCTCCGCAAGACAAGAAAAATTTGCTCAACGCGTGCATGCGTTGTATTGAAAATGATGGGATCATCACCATCGGAGAGGCCGAAATCTTTCGTTTGATCGCGGAAGGTCTGGAATGTCCTGTGCCCCCGTTGATCCCCAGAAAATCACGGCTTTAGGCGACACCTAGAAGACTGTCCGAGAATAGAAGTTGAGCATAAGTAGGGTACTGCTAAAGCGAAGCGAGCGCATCAAAAATAAGGGGACAGCAAGCTTTCTGGTGTGCTCGCTTCGCTTTAGCACACCCTACATCCATTCTCGGAAGCCACCTAACACCGCCAGGCTTAACGTTGGATACTTTAGCGTTTCCTGTACCGTTCTGCTTCCCGTTAGACCACAAGGAAATCCGAACTGGACGACTCGCTTCCGGATGTTACGCTTACCGGCTACACACCCTATATAACGTGAGTTCGGGATAAGCGGTAGGGTGTGTTAGGCGAAGCCGTAACGCACCAGCACATGACAAAAATCATGCTTTTTGGCGCGTTACGCCTGCGGCTAACACACACTACTTTGCTGGAAAACCCGCAAAAAACGTATCCTTTCCAAATATCAGGGTAACCCGAATTTATTCGTCGAATAATTTTTATGTTTTGTTGATGTTATCGCAAAGGAGGTAGTCTCACTAATGACAACTTTTTTGGAGGGTCATAATGCTTCAGGTCACAGCGCAAAATAAGATTTTCCTGGCGATTCACGCTGTCGATTTCCGCAAGGGAATTGATGGCTTAGTCGCGATTTGCAAGTAC
>JBBCAX010000093.1:0-25100 GCA_051382335.1 Deltaproteobacteria bacterium TL4 | reverse complement strand
TGACAAATAGGAAAAGTAGGACTAAAATTTTAGAGGACATCCTCTCAGGACTCTTTAACAGAGCCTGTAGGGGGGCTGAAATTTTTACGATCAATGACATTCATGTTGTATGAAAAACGCTCTCACGGCCTTTTCAGGGGGTCATTTTTTACACCGAAAAAAATTCAAGTACGACATTTATTTTCTGACTATCTATAGCACAAACAAGGAGCCGGTGACAAGCAAAAATTATAATTTCTGAAAAACCTCAATGGTTACTACTTTATTAAAAAAATCATCATCATTGATCCTCTCTTTTAAGGCGGGAAAATAACGGGCGCTCATATCCATACAAACACTTTCTAAGCCCAAAAGAACGGTATCCGGAATTCCCTTCAAAAAGGGCATTGAGCGTTTTTATCGCGTTGAACAAGGCATTCAGTACAAAGTCAAAGGCGGTATTGAAGGGGGACTGGCCGTGGTGGAAGCGTGTGTGGCGTTATTGATGGGAACCTTATGGGGTATCAGGAGGCGGCAGTGTGTCGGTTTCAAAACAGGAATGAAAGCCCAGAGAAAATTTGAGCGAGGCATAATGAAGAAACGTGCCAACCAACATCGCGATGAGAAAGCCGTAGGGCAATCCCACGGCAATGACACCCACCAGCAAAGCGATAGAGAGATCAGTTTTGCTTCTCATAAGATCCGCAATGAATCGCATCAATAATAATCCCTCGAAAAATAAAATCACGCCTAAAATTGGTAGGGGAAACACTTGGACGATGTCCGCAAAGTGTTGACTGAACAGCAGTCCCAATCCGAGGTATAGTCCTCCGTAAATTATCACAGATCCTCCGGTTCTGCCTCCGAACATATAATGCCCCGCCATGCCTCCGGAACCGTGACAGACAGGGATGCCGCTCAAAAACGGCACAATCAAATTCATCAGCGAATAGGTGAAACCGATTTTTTTAACCGTAATTTGCTTTTCAGGAAACAAGTCCTTGGCAATTTGCTGTGTGGCGAAAATGGAGTTTCCCAAGGATAATGGGATTTGTGGGATTGCCAGAAGGAAAAAACCTTGTATCAAGTCCTTCCATTCAGGGAAATACCATTGGGGCCAGGCAAATCCCACCTTCTGAGGAAGCGTGATCAGATCCAGTTTAAACACCATAGCGTAAATCACGCCAAGACCAATCAACAACAGAGCAGGTGGATATTTGCGATTTCCCAGCAGCAGGATGCTGAATACAAAGGCAATACCGGCCAAGGACCATCCCCAGAGGCCTTCGGATTGAACGTAATTCCCCAAGGCTAGCAGCGCCAATTTAATGCCCAAGCCAAACTGAATACCCCGGATCACCGCTTTGGGAATGACCCTCGCCAACCAGGTAATTCCTCCGGTGACGGTCAGCAGCAGCATAAGCAGCCCAATGCTCAAGCCTGCCCCGTAAATCACAGGGCCGGTTAATTTTTCGGCAATCACAATGGCGGCCACGGCTTTAAGCGGCTGTACCGGCATTGGGATGCCATAGACCAGAGCAGAGAATACCTGCATCAGTCCAAACAGGATCAGGACACTGGCCGTATCAATTCCTGACACCAACAGGATCATGGTGATTAAGGGCAAATCGGTGCCGATATCACCGAAGGCTCCGGCGAATTCATTGCGATTAAAACGGATGCCGTGAGGCAGAATACATTTCATGACAACTCCTGTTTTTAAATCATTTTTCCTGATGAAGCGCACAGGCTTCACAGCCCTGACTCCACTCCGAGGTGCCATCCTGATAGTATTCTTTTTTCCAGATCGGAACGGAATGTTTCAGTGTGTCAATAATAAACCGGTTGGCTTCATAAGCCTCAGAACGATGAGAGGCCGATACCACAATCGCGACGGAACACTCCTGGATTGCGATGATTCCCAGGCGATGGATTACTTCCACGTAATGCAACGGCCATTGCTGCCGCGCTTCTTCAACGATTTTCCGGATTTGCTCGTCAGCCATAGAGACATGGGCCTGATATTCCAAATGAATAACGGATTTTCCCTGATTATGATTGCGGACATCCCCGCAAAAGAGGATTACCGCCCCGGCTTCAGGATGGTGCGCCCGGTGCAATAATTCCTCAATGGCAATGGTTTTATGCGTAAGGAATGACATTGAATTCCTCCCTTCTTTAAGATTTTCGTCAGTAATGAGTTCTGAAAAATGACTTCTGTTCTTAGACTTTAGCCGCCAACATAGGACATTTTCAAGGGAGAACCCGAGAAAAAGTCAGTTCGTTTTTGCCGTACAGCTTGCTCCACGAGTTGGTGTAATTCCTGTTCCGGATGGGGATGTTCCAGCACATGCCTGATGGAAATCGGCTGGGGATGACTTAGACAACCGAATAGTTCCCCATTGACGGATAACCGCAACCGGGAACACGTTCGGCAAAACGGCGCGCTTTCATTGGCGATTATCCCAAAGGTGCCTCCGGGCAAACGAAACCGAATGGCGGTTGCATCGTTTTCTTCTTCCTGAAGGCGTTTGAAGGAATATTTTTGACGGATGCTTTCCAGGATTTCCCGCATGGAAACGAAATGGGAAGAAAACGATGAGGGGGACTGGCAGTATAACGGCCCCATCTTCATCAATTCCAAAAAACGTACTTCAATTCCCCGGCTTAATCCAAAATCCAAAATATCGAGAATTTCGCTCTCGTTGATTCCTCGAATCACCACGGTGTTGATTTTTATCTGAAGGTTCTCCCGAACGGCAGACTCAATGCCCTGGAGCGTTTTCGAGAGACGTCCCCCGCGGGTAATAGTCTTGAAATGGCTGGAGTCCACCGAGTCCAGACTGATATTGATTTTCTGGAGTCCTGCCGCTTTCAAACGAGCGGCCTGGTTGGCCAGCAAAACACCATTGGTAGTCAATCCGATGGAAGAAAGCCCTAAGGTAGATAACCCTTCAATCAAGTGGGGAAGCGGTTTAAAAAGCAGCGGTTCTCCGCCAGTCAGTCTGATTTTTTCAATACCAACACTGTCTTTGAGCAAACCGACCAGCTTTAAAAGCTGCTCGGAAGAAAGTGGTGATGATGATGGGCAATGATCTTGAGCACGATCAACACAGTAGATGCAACCTAAGTTACAGACACTACCAACTGAAAGACGTAGCTTATTTATGGTCCTGCCATAACTATCCAACATTACGTATTCTCCTTTCCAAACACGGGAGGCTGCCAGGTTTTCCCGACAACCCTATCGTTCACCATTCCTTAGTCATGGACGACTTGGGCGAGTTAGTCTGCTGAAACTTAGTAAATCTCGCCAGTCATTTTCTTCCCTGTTTCCTTAGGAAAGGTGAATCGGAAAATATTAAAAAAAATTAAATTCTGTTTATCCGCCACTGATCGGCGGTATCAAGCTATATTCCTGCTGGGAAACCAGTTTAGTGGTTTTGTCAACATAATCGTCTCTACAGCCTAAACGAGTATAGGGAATAATTTTGTCGGCCTGAGGATATTTCTCCGCAAGCAAACGCATCAATTGTTCCGCAGTGGTGCCTTCACTCACTTCAAGGACAAAAGGAATATCTGAAATCATATCACTCAAAACGGCATAGGCGACGAGGGTGATCTGCATGTGTTGACTCCATGGATGCGAAAATATAGGATTAATCCCCTAAAAATAAAGTCGAATTCAGGGATATTGTATGGTGTTAAAAAATTCCGCTTCACTCTGGATGAATTGTTGGGTCATCCTGGAGGATTCCCGATAAAAAGAGAGTGCCGCTTTTGTTATGATCAACTCACAAAGATGGGGAACCCAATTATGGATATGTTGGGTAAAGAAGAGTTTTTGCGCGGCGAGACACTGATTGGCTTCAGGTTGCCTTTTTTCGTCGCTTGCGGTTTGTTCAAATTCGGTCAACTTGCCCATAAACTCCAGGCAAAGAGACAGATGATCAGGAAATTCACGATTGTCCGCTGCGGGAGAAAGTCCATAATGGGAAAAAAATTTTACCACCTCCGAAGTTGATTCACCCCAAAAAGTACCACATTCTGGTCTATGAACGGATTCCACCAAAGAGATATGACTTCCAGGCCCAAGAAATAAACGGGTATATTCGATCGCCAGTTGTTCCAGAAGAGACTCTTTTTCCGTAGAAAAAAAAACTTCGTCCAATTCAAAACCTACGTTCTGAAGCAGAGCTTTGTTGTCCAGAATCGTATCCAGAAAATCAAGAGAGATTTCCGAGCGAAAGACTCTTGACAACCAATAGTAAATTTTTGATCGTTCCAGTGGGGTAAGTGGTTTATCCATAAAGCTCGTTTCGGTCAAATCAACTCATGCTGAAGTTGAAAGACAGCTATAAAAAGAGGGTGGCCTAAACCACCCTTGTGGAAAACATTTCGATTTAAATCGAAACCTAAAAACTAGAGCGGCATAACCTGAACCACATGATCCATAAACCTCATTTGTCCGGCGATAGGATCAGAGTCATTGGGCATCAGCCAGTTGGGATGCTCTCCGTTTTTTTTCCACCATTTCAGTTTAAGGTCCACATCCTTCACATCGTTCCATCCTTCTGAGGGGGTGTTCACGTTGTCCCGATACGCTGCCGATTTTCCGGAGGCATATTCACCATGCTGCCAATGACCGCAGTGATGGGAAATAGCGACGACTCCCGGCACAACTTCTTCGGTGACCCTGACGTCATATTCCTTGGAAACTCCAAGAACCTTGGAGGTCAGCTTGACCTTTCCTCCATTTTGGATTCCCAGTCTGTTAGCGGTTTGCGTGTTAATCCAGACCGGATTGTCATGATACAATTCACTCAATAGCTTACAGTTCTGAGTACGAGAATGGGTTTGTACTCTTACTTTGTAAGTCGTCATGACGAGTTCATTTTCTTGAATATCCTGGTGATCAGGAATAGGCATCCAGGAAGGAAGCGGGTCAAATCCTTTGTCTTTCAACTCATCGGAATATAGACTCAACAGCCCTGTTTTCCTGGCGATTTTGTCGGGTTTGAATCCTTCATAGACCACATCTCCGACTTTTACGCCGACGTAATGTTTATCATCATATATATCGCCAGTATAAACCACTTGTTCCCCTTTTCGTCCTGCGGGTGTGTATTTGACATCCTTCAGGGCATCTCCTGAAATAACTTTTTCATGGGAACTGTACTTCGGCTTGGCGTTTTTATCATGCCATGCGCCATGCTGAACCATGTATTCAAAACCTCCCACCGCTTTTATTTCAGGGGTGTTTTCACAGGCATTTTTGACAAACTCTTCCGCACTGGAAAACGGCAGCGGTTTACCCAAACGTTTTGCCAGTTCAATCCCCACATTGGAAAAATCGACGGCTTCTCCCAAGGGCTTAATCAATGCCTGGCGGATATAAAATTCAGGAACCTGATCGTAGGAAACCATATCATCCCAATTCCAGCGTTCCAGATAGGTCGCGTCCGGCAAAATCAAATCGGCCAACGAGGTTCCTTCTCCATAGGAAACATCACTGGCAATAATAAACGGAATCAAACTCTTGTCTTTCATAATCGCGATATTACCTCCGCAATCCCCATTGACATACGTTGGATTATAGCAATACGTGATATAAACGTCAGGACGTCCAAATTTCCCATCCTTAATCAAGGGCAACACTTGTTGACAGACACCATGAGTAGGATAGGCCAAGCCGTCTCCTTTGTTGACTTTCAGGCCTTTAACCCCATCAACGGGCTTATAGGAATTTTTCCATTTACCACCGACGGCTTTATTCCGTCCGCCCTTACGATTCAAGTAACCGCAGATAGCCTCCAAAAGAAACATCGCTCGTTCAGACTGGACGACGTTATAATGAGCGGCAACCCCCCGATAAGAAACCACCGTCGCGGGTTTGGCTTTAGCGAATTCAAGGGCCAGTGCTTTAATTTTCGAGGCAGATACTCCACTGATGCCCTCAGCCCATTCTGGTGTATATTGCGCCAAATGGGTTTTCAACTCATCCACTGTAGCGTTGGTCCATTTTTCAATGTAGTCAGCGTCATGGAGATTATTTTTCATAATCACATGACACATGGCCAACACCACGGCCCCATCCGTCCCCGGTTTTACTGGAATCCATTCATCGGAACGGGCGGCAGTATTGGACAGCCTGACATCAAAGGTCACGATCTTGACCCCACGGGTCTGGGCTTTGACGACACGTTGCGAAAAGGGGATGTGACTGGTATGCGTCTCAAAAAAATTGCAGCCGAAATTCAAAATAAAATTGGTATGGGCGACATCATTGATGTCATAATGATTCCCCCAGGTTAATTCCTGCGCGGTCCATTTCCCGCCTTCACAAATGGAGGTATGTCCCTCAATCGTTTTTGTGCCTACGGTTGTCTTAAAAAAGAAATCATTGATGATCGGGCTGCTGCTGCCTTTCATGCGGCCATAATGGAACATAATTTTTTCCGGATGGCCACTATCCATCAATGGTTTGAGCTTGGAGACCATGATCTCATAAGCCTCATCCCAGCTAATCCGTTTCCATTGGCCGTCGCCTCGTTCTGATCCCACATGTTTCATAGGATAGAGCAGGCGGTCTGGATTATAAACCTGACCAATACCACCCTGGCCTCTGGCACAGAGTTTTCCGTTGGTTCGAAGCGATTCAGGGTTTCCTTCCAGTTTAACGATCCGACCGTCTTCCACATAGCCAATGGCGGCATCACGAGCCACACATTGCCAGCAGGCGGTCGGAATGGCTTTTCTTTCTTTTTGTGTGGTGGGTGATATATCTTTTCCCCCCATCACTAATTTCCCAGCCAAAGATCCGTCGGAAAGGGCGGATGCCGATTCTACTTTTGAAGGGGCAGGAGAAATGTCTCCTTTTTTGGTACAGCTAGCCAAAATACCGCTAGCGGCCAAACCGCCTGCCAAGGCGCTTAATTTAACAAATTTTCTTCGATTTATTTCAGTTTGTTGGGTCATGTTAGCCTCTGCTTACAAAAATGTTATCATCAAATAAGGGTACCATCAATTGTTCTATTACACGTTCATGATGCCTGTTGAGCTTTTTCAGCTTCCAGTTTGACATCCATCCCCAAACGATAAGCCTCAACATTCAACCCGATGTAATAAACTTGGGGCAATGTTTTTTTCTCTGGCAACAGAACCCGTATTTGATCCTTATTGGAGGCAATGACTTTAGAAATCTCGCTGTTCGGATCATTCAAATCACCAACAATGCGGGCTTCAGCTCCACAAGTGTTGACGCATGAGGGAACGATTCCTTTTTCCAACCGGTGAACACAGAGATCACACTTATCCGCGGCGTTATCATCGGGATCTCCTCCTGAGGGTTTGACTGGGTCTAAATACCGTGCTCCATACGGACAATCATCCACACAATTTCCACATCCGACACAACGGTCCTGATCGATCAAAACAATGCCATCCGGTCTTTTGTATGTAGCTTTCTTCTGATATTCTACCATTTTTCCATTGGGAAACTTATAAGCGGCAGCCACAGGGTCAACAGGGCAATTCTCAAGACAAGCTGGATTTTCACAATGATTGCAAAGCCAGGGAACAAAATTTCTTTTTGTACTGGGGTAGTTTCCTGAGACATGTTCCCGAACCTCGGAACGAAAAACCCCCAGACGGACGTTATTTTCCTGCTTGCAGGCAACGGAACAGGCTTTACACCCCACACAGCGCCTCAAATCCACAACAAAGCCCCAACGAACGTTACTGTTTTTTCTAGCGGCCTCTAGCGAAGGATGTTCTGTTTCCGCTAACAATGAACGAGGCGAAACCACCGTAGCCGCAGCCCCTACTGCTGCCGTAGTCACGAGAAATCCCCGTCGTGATATTTTTTGTCTTTCTTCGACTTTTGCTTCCATCTCTATCTCCTAAATAAAAGTTCAATATTAATTTTAAGGAGCATTTTTTGCGAAATCTCACTCCTTCAATCGGGGGCCACTCCTCCAGCTTTCCCAGAGCCTCCACCACGATAAACGCTCAGCACCCAGAATATATTATTCAGCGCTAAACAGAACAGCCGTATTCATCACAGAGCGCCTAAATTGATCCAATGGCTTACCCAAAAAATGGATCCAGAAAAATCGCACGTATAGATGTCCAGAAAAGTTCTGTCTCGGGGGGGAGGGCGTCCCGCCCTCCGGTGAGGGCAAGAGGCCCTCGTTCCCAGGAAAAAACTTATTTGGACATCTATATGCCCTTTTTTCTGAGGAGTTTTACCTGATTTTTGGGAGTGCTAAAAAAATGGGAAAAGTAATCTTATCAAAAGTTAACTTTAGACACCCTAATTCAAAAACAAGTTGAACAAGACCTAGCCATCTTTTCAACAAGGTTTAATTTATAGATGAACCGCGAATTCGAAAACAACCTGAGACGCAACCACTTTAGATCCCACTCTGTCGGTAGCAGCATAACCCGCTGTAAAACTGCCAGGACCCATAGGAATTTTAAGCGCAAAAAATGTATTAGTCCAAGTGTTGACGCCTGCCTCTCCGTTGCCTGTGCCATCATCCCCAAGTTCAGTGCCCACAGTGATGCCCATTCCTGCGACATCATGTAAATCGATCCCTACGAGAGTATTTGTTGCGGTATTGGTTCCATCATTGGAAGTTCCATAAGCGGCAAAGGGGGCAAACATTCCTGCTGTGTATTGAAGTCCTAAACCCATTTCACTAGTTGAATCACCAGCGGTAATCCCCTTGGCATCCGCAACATCATTGTCTGTTTCTGACGCATTTTCTATTTCAAAAGAAACAGCAAGTCCACTTGCTGAATAGACGGCAATGAAATCAACGATTTGAGACTGGAGATTAGCTGACGTTGTTGTGCCACTTGCATCAGTCGTAGTATGTTCATTCTGTTTTTCAATTAACCCTAGTTTCAATGTGAGTGCCTCTAACACCTTATAAGTGACTGCCAAGGTTGGAGCATCATCTGCTTTGTCTCCGTAAACACCAAGCCAACTGCTGCCTGACTCCTCTGTGAGATAAGCTCCGCCCAAATCACTGCCATTGTAACCATCCCCTTTCAGATTAAACCATCCCGCGATGATGGAAAGACCCCCGCTAGAAAGGTCTAAATAAACCTCATCCGCCTTATTGGTCGCGCCATCTCCCTTGGTATTAAGTTCCAATTTAAGGGTTCCTGTCGCCTTCCAGCCATCTTTTTCCGCGACATTACTCACAACTTTAACATCCGAACGTCCATAGGTATTCGTGGTTGCGTACCCATGATCCGTGTTTTCTGGGGTGTTCATATAAAGACCAGCATAGATATCTATTTTATAGCAGAAGGCCTTATCATTCATACATGCGGCTTGAGCCGATTGAAAACCTGAAAACACCACAGCAACAACTAACAACAATTTTGATACAACTTTCATAATACTCCTTGTTTGAAATTCAATAACTCATCTTACCCAACACCAAGGAGTCAATCTACTTCTTGGCCTTGAGATTATCCGTTAAGACGAATTTTTTGCGGACACTCAAGACGGCAAAATGATACTTGAGTCATTACTTTTTCCCGAAGAAAAGAGGGACTACACTCCTCCCTGTTTAATTCCGCAACAATGACTCTTTAAACCCTTATCTCTTCTTCAAAAATGATACCAAGTTTATAATTAAAGATAACCTATTGATATCACTTATTAATAATTAAAAATATTTTTGGCTGTGTATACTTTATTTACGTTATTACTCAATGATGGAAACATTCTGTACATAATTTACTTTTCTTTTTCCTGCATAACGACTATCTTTGGGGCGAAGTAAAAATTTTTTCTGCCAAAGGCCTCTTGCCTAACCCGATCTAATGCTTCGGAATGTTAAAAAAAGCCCCGTTTTTGATAATGTTTATTGTCCTTCTTGCCAATCTTCCTTTAAGGATATTTGCGGAAAATCAGTGGATTTTCGGAATAGCGTCCATTATCTCTCCTGAAAAAAATCTGTTTTTGTACAAGGATTTAACCGATTATCTTTCCAAAAGAACGCATAAAGAAATCGTTCTGTTATTTAAGCGAGAATATGGGGAAATGAATCGACTCATTGAAAACTCCAAAGTCCATTTTGCCAGTATTTGTACAGGATCCCTGCTGGATTTGGATCCGACACAAATCAGGGTGATTGTTGTTCCCGAGGTAAGAGGAAAAACCACCTATCAAGCTTTCATTATCACCAACAATAAAGTTAACATAGATTCCATTCAGGCATTACGCGGCAAAATTTTTGCTTTCACTGACCCGTTATCCAACAGCGGATGGTTATATTCGCACTATTTATTAAAAAAAAACGGATATTCCGCAGAAAATTTTTTCAAAAAATCTTACTATACCTACAGTCATGACAGATCCATCCTTCTGGTCAATAAAGGGGTCGTTGAGGCGGCTTCGGTGGATAGTTTGGTTTTTGAATTCATGGCGCAAGAAACTCCTGAATCTGTTCAAAATATTAAAGTGATTCATAGATCGGATGAATTTACCGCCCCTCCGCTTGTTGCTTCGACAAGGTTGAGCCAAGAGGAATTTTTATTCATCAGGGAAATTTTTCTGGATTTGGATCGTACCCGTGAAGGAAAAGACATTTTACGTAAATTGAAAATTGATCGTTTTCGTGTTCCCCCAGCGAAGGCCTTTCGGAACGTTCTCCAAATGAAAAAGGTTCTCCATGAAACTGAATAGCCTGTATCCCAGGAAAACCAAGAATCAGATTTTCCTGCTGATTATCGGACTGGGAGCGACAACCATGCTGATTAACCTGGTGATCACTTTTTCCTTTCAAAGAAAGTTTATCGAAGAGAATCTGGAACAGCTACTGTCGAGTCAGCATGCCATTGTCCATGAAATATTAGCAGAAGCCTTTTTGTTTCAGAATATTTTCACCATTCATGAGGTGATTGAGGCAATTGCCGATAAGTCCTCCCTGATACTCAATGTTTATATTCTGGATAAGGATAAAATCTATTTGACGGATGCCCTTGTCCTCCACAAATTTCCCTACTTACCCGCCATTTCATCCGCGACAACAGTCATCTCTCCCAAGTCAGGAATTCGACTGTTCTATAAACCGATCCAAGTGAACGATGTTCTGTTGGGCTATCAGGTGTTTGAGATTGATACCGACAAAATCAATGCTCAAATTTACCTGAAAGTGGTCCGTCTTTTGATGCTTCAGTGCCTGGTATTGATGATGGGCGTCGTGATTGGGGGCAAGATTATTTTTTTCCTGACCAAACCTCTGGAAACACTGACCGAGAAAGTCAAGGAAACCGATTTTGAAACTTTTCCCATGGAAATCTGGTTGCCCCGTTATGCCCCTCTGGAAGTCCATCAACTCAGGGATAATTTGTTTGAAATGTCGGTCAGGTTGATGGATTCCACGGAAAAAATCAGGGAAAAGGAACAGCAGTTGGCTCATCATGAAAATTTAGCTGCCATTGGAAGAATGTCCGCACAGGTCGCTCATGAACTGAAAAGTCCGATTATGACCATTAAGCTATTATCCCACAAAATAAACGCCGAGTGCGGAAATTGCCGCTTTGAGCCTGATATGCCGGTCATTGAAAAAGAGGCAGACCGGTTGGCGATAAGAGTGAATGATTTGCTGGGTTTTTCCAAACCGATGGAACTTCAGTTTACGGAGCAGAGGCTGCTGTTCTTGCTGGAAGAAGTGATGATTGATGCGGATCAAAGATACGGCAGCGCGCTTACCGTGAACGTAAAAACGGAAAACGATGTTATTTTTTTGACGGACAAGGAAAAATTACTGCGGATTTTCTCCAATTTAGTGGATAACGCGGTAGAAGCCGGTGCGAGAAAGCTGGAGATCACCACGAAAATTGAAAAAAAGAGCATGATATTTGACATTACCGATAATGGCATTGGATTGGAGCAAGGGATTGCTAAAAAAATTTTTATGCCTTTTTTTACCACGAAAAGTAAGGGGACCGGCTTAGGGTTATCCATTACTCAAATGTTGGTCCAAGCCATGAACGGAACAATCTGGACCGATGAAGAATACCCTCAGGGAGCACGTTTTTTGCTGGAATTTAAACATGAAAAAAATTTTGATTATCGATGATGATGCCTCGCTTTGCTACGGAATGAAACGGGTTCTGACCGATCAATACCGTGTCGATACCGCTGGTGACTCCTGTGAAGCACTGGACTTCCTGAAACAGAACCCTATTGATTTGATTCTGTTGGATTACCGCTTGGGAGAAGAAGACGGCTTGGAGGTACTGAAAAAAATAAAAACTCAATTTAATGAAATTCCGGTTATTTTTATGACCGGCTTTGGGACCTCGGAAACCGTTCTGAATTCTATCAACTTCGGCGCGTCGGATTATGTCGTCAAACCGATAGAGCAGGTCGAACTAGAAAAAATGATTCAAAAGCACCTTCCTAAAAATCAGAAAAATAAGGATGAAAATGCTTTTTACATTGGGGATTATCCTTTTCATAAGGGGAGCCTGGTCGGTTCTTCGCCCGCGATTAATTCGGAATTGAAAATCATCGCTCGTGCGTCCGGTACGGACTCTCCCGTATTGATTACCGGTGAAAGTGGTACGGGCAAAGAACTGGTGGCCACACTGATTCATCAGTACAGCCCCAGAAAAAATAAAAACTTTGTCGCGATTAATTGCGCCGCCATTCCGGAAAATCTGCTGGAAAGTGAACTCTTTGGTTACGCTAAAGGTGCCTTCAGTGGGGCCTATCAGGAAAAACCTGGCAAATTTGAATTTGCGGATAAAGGGACCGTTTTTCTGGATGAAATCGGGGACATGTCGTTGAATCTGCAGATTAAACTCCTAAGAGTCTTGCAGGAAAAAAATATTGAAAAACTGGGGCAGAATTCCCTTCAGCCTGTTGACGTCAGGGTGATCGCAGCCACCAATCATGACTTACCCCAACTGATCAGGGAAGGAACCTTCAGGGAGGAACTGTTTTATCGGCTGGATGGTATCAACATCGAACTTCCGCCTTTACGTGAAAGAAAAACGGATATGAAGGAACTCCTGATTCATTTTACCCGTCGATATGCTGAAGAAATGAATAAACCGATTTCCCATATAGATCACAGAATTTTTGAAAAGGCAGCAAACCACTCATGGCCAGGCAATATCCGTGAATTACAAAATGCAATCCGACGGGCGGTGATTCTTTCTTCCTCCACATGTCTGGAACTGGAAGACTTTAAAGTTCGCTCCAATGTGTCTCCCGGATCTTCCAGGGAAGATTTGAATCTGTATGAATATTTTTCATCCCGTTTTTCGGAAAAATTACTGGAAAAAAGTATTGAGGCCCTTGAAAAGGAACTCCTGCTCGGAACCCTGCTAAAAAATCGCTTTCACCTGACCAAAAGTGCGGAAGAACTGGATATCAGCAGAGTCACTTTAAATGCTAAAATTAAAAAATATGATTTTTCGAAAAAAGCCTCTACTGATTTTTCGAGTACAGGTCTCAATCCTGAATGATGCACATTGGCCAAATATTTGGGACACTAGGCATGTGGCTCTACCGGATCTGGTGTTGCGGATTTGTAACAAAAACAAAATATTAAGAACCTTTAGATGGTAGAAATCTTGGCTACTCACTTAAGCCGAGACACAGGGGAGGATGTGTTAGTGAGCTTGCGAGCGTAACGCATCAGGCAGAGGCGGGTTTATTGAGGCGTTACGCCTACCGGCTAACACATCCTACCCTGTGTCCCGGTTTTTGTAAGAAAGTGGTAGAAGGGGACTACGTGCCCCTCATTTTGCAGGGCATGTAATCCCGGCCTACCAATTACTTTCATGCTTCGTTGTGAGACTTGTCTCATGGGGGTTAAGTGAGTAGCCGTTTGATATTTTGTCGCAATATTGCAACCAGTTGAAATTAAAGGCTAAAAAGTGGTAGGGAGGGACTACGTGCCCATAAAAACCGCATAAAACAAGGGGATTTCCCTGTTTTTTCCGGGGCACGTAGTCCCCGGCTACCATTTCAATAGGTTTACATTTAAACCAAACTATAGACTTTCAGATAAGTCTTTCATGAGAATGCGGGCATCCTGCCCACAAAAGCAGGCGGGACGCCTGCACTCTCAGCCCAAAATACTTTTCTGAAACACTATAGAAGTTCCGGTAAAATGATTTTTATGGAAAGGAAACGGTGATACGAAACATGTTTCCCCCAAAGTCATGTTTGAATAATGGATAAGTGATAATAAGCTTCTATCAGTATTAAAAACTTAAAGGCAAGGCCAAATTAAGGAATATTGATAAATTTTAAATGGAACCTGGAGAGAAAAAATGACGAGATCTGAAAAAAACGCGAAGACCGAGTTAGAAAAAGAAACCTTACCCAATATTGTGATAGGAATTTTAGGCGCTGAGTTGGACAACACAAATTCGCCAAGGCGTTTGGGAAAGTGGCGTCCTACGGTGGATTTATGTCGATATTCGGATTTTAAGGTTCAGCGTCTGGAACTAATTTTTCAATCAGAATTTCGGAAATTAGCTTTGGAGGTGCAGCAGGTGATAGCACAGGAATCCACAGGGACGGAAGTCAAGCTGCATGAGTTGTCTGTTGCCAATCCTTGGGAATTAGAAGAGGTTTATCAGTTATTGGATGATTTTTCCCGAACCTATCCTTTCAAAGTTGAGAAAGAAAATTATTTTGTGCATATTTCAACAGGAACCCATATCACCCAGATTTCGCTGTTTCTACTCACCGAATCCAGACGTTTCCCCGCAAAACTGATTCAAAGTATTCCTCCCGAAGATAAAGCTTCAGGAGCAGCGGGTTGTTATCAAATCATTGATCTCAATCTGCAGAATTACGATAAACTTCGCGTGAGATTCCAGCAGGAAACGCACACCGATATCCAGCGGTTGAAGTGGGGGATTTCCACACTGAACGCTTCATTCAACGCGACCATCGAAGAATTGGAACGAGTGGCGATACGCACGGTGTATCCTATTTTGTTGACGGGTCCCACGGGTTCAGGAAAATCCCAGCTAGCCAAGCGGATTTATGAGCTTAAAAAACAGAAAAATCGGGTTACAGGAGAATTGGTTTCTGTCAATTGCGGAACCTTGCGTGGGGATATGGCCATGTCCACGCTGTTTGGACACGTGTCAGGCGCTTTCACCGGAGCTATTAAACAACGTTCCGGTCTTCTGAAGGCCGCCGATCAGGGGATTTTGTTTTTGGATGAAATTGGGGAATTGGGGTTGGATGAACAAGCCATGCTGCTGGAAGCCCTTGAAGAAAAACGATTTCGGTTGTTGGGTTCCAATGAATCCATTAAAAGTGATTTTCAGCTCATTGCCGGAACCAATCGGAACTTACAACAAGCCGTAACGGAAAAGCAATTCCGGCTGGATTTGCTCTCTCGCATCAATCTATGGGTGTTTCACTTGCCGGAACTCAGACAACGAACTGAAGACCTTGAACCCAACCTGGAATTTGAACTGGAACGGGTTTCCTGTGCTTTGGGAGTGAAGTTACGCATGACGGAGGAAGCTCGCCGACAATTTTTAGAGTTCGCGATTTCCAAAGCGGCAACCTGGCCGGGAAACTTTAGAGATTTTAACGCGGTGATTGTCAGAATGGGAACTTTAGCCCAGGAGGGGATTATTTCAATAGAAAGAGTCCAGACCGAAATCCAAAGGTTGCGCCGGTTGTGGACCGAAGATGAGGTTTCTGATAAGTCAGTGGATCTGATCGCGTCACTCCTTACTCAGGAACAACTCGAAACTATGGATTTGTTTGATCGAAATCAATTGGGCGCTGTGATTAATATTTGTAGGCAGTGCAAATCATTGGCAGAGGCGGGGCGGAAGCTCTATGGGGTTTCCAGACAACAGAAAACACAAACTAATGATTCCGATCGTTTGAGTAAATATCTCAGAAAATATGGTCTGGATTGGAATAAGATCATGGGCCTCTAGGAGGCTGTCCGAGAACTCGTAGGGAGGGTTAGACTGAGCCAAAGCGAAGTCGTAACCCACCAATTTTAATACGAAACGCTTCATTTTGCTCCAAAATACCTGGTTTTTGGTGGGTTACGCCTTGCGGCTAACCCACCCTACGAATTCACATTCTATTCTCGGACAGCCTCCTAGGTGGGGTGATGAATATTCGCCTAAAATCTAATAGTTTTCTCTCTAAAATCTTGAGATTCTTTTTCGGAACCACTGCCACCATGAAAGCGCATGTGTTTCTTTAAACGCGAGCAACACTAAAAAATAGATCAAAGCGGAACCTGTAAGCACTATAAATAATAGGCCCCAATTTGAACGCAAAGAAATCCCTGCTTCCCAATTGCCCCTCATACTGCAATTCCAACCAAAAATTCCCATAACTATTGCGGCAATGAGTTGCTTGCTCATCGAGGCCAAAGGGATCCAACCTCCGGTAAATTCCTGTTGACGTAAAAGAAACACAAAAAAGAGTACCAGTTGAAACCAGGTGCCTACCGAAAGACCAAAGGCCAAACCGATGACCTGATAGGATCGACTCCACCACCAGCCCAATACGCCTGTTACCAGAACACTTAAACAGGAAATCACAACCGGTGTTTTGGTATCTTTTAAAGCATAGAAAACCGAAACCAATAAACGTATTCCCGCTACGGCGGGAATACTCAGCGCAAAGGCTTGTAGGGTTAAAGCCGTTTGTTCCACATCAACGTAGGTGAAGGCTCCATGGAGATACATCATGGAAACGACAGGATAAGCCGCTGTGATCAAACCCACCGTTGCCGGGAGGAGGATGAACATAGTCGCGGAAAAAGTCAGGGTCAGGGTCTCTCTGGTTTTTTGCCAGTCTTCTTTTGCGGAATGATGGCTCAAGTCAGGGAAACTGGCGGTTGCCAGGGCAAAAGCAAATACGCCTTGGACTAACTCCGTCAAACGGCTGGCATTATAATAATACGTCAGTTGCCCTGTGGGTAAAAAGCTCGCAAGGTTACGCAGGATGATGATATTGATTTGATAGACAGCAACTCCAAAAATCGACGGTCCCATCAAGCGTAATAGCCGATGGATGTCGGGATCTTTCCTAAAGTTTAAAGGACGTAACGCTTGTCCCAATTTTCGTAGGGAGGGTATTTGAAGCAGGACTTGAATTAAACCTCCTGCCAAGACCCCATAAGTTACCGCAATTATGGGCTTTTCAAGAAATGGAGCGATTAAAAGCGCAGCACAGATAATACTGAGATTTAAAAATATCGGTGCCGCTGCAGGCGAAGCAAAATATTTTTCTGAGTTCAATACGCCCATTGCCAGGGCAACCAGAGAGACAAAAATCAGATAAGGGAACATCAAACGCGTCATGGTGACCGTTAATTCAAATTTTTCAGGATCGGTGACAAATCCTGCGGAAAACAGAAAAACCAATTGAGGGCTGAACACCATTCCAAGCAGGGTTAACAAAAGTGTTACCGACAGGACTAACCCCAAAGTTTTTTGAGCAAAAATTTTTGCCTTGTCCCTCCCACGCTTTTGCCGTATTTCAGTGTATATTGGAATAAACGCCAAGGTCATTGAACCTTCTGCGGTGAGTCGTCTTAGTACGTTTGGAATCGTAAATGCCTGCACAAACGCATCCGTCATCAAGCCCGCTCCAAAAATATGAGAAATCACAAGATCACGAGCGGCTCCCAAAATCCTTGAAATTAAGGTAAACCCTGTGATAATTCCGGCGTGTTTGAATAATTGTCGTTTGTCTGAGGCTGAGACGTTTGAAGCAGGAGGATCCTCTTTCTCAAATGTTGACTTTCCTTTTTCAGAATCCGCTGTAATTTCTAAAAGCTGTTGTGGGTCGGAGGGGTTGTTGTTTAAGGCTTCAGGTTTTTGTTTCAAAATAACTCCAATATTCAAGACACTGACAAAAAATAACTTTCCGCAAAATCTATACACGTAACATCAATAAAGAACACTAAAGGGAAAGGATACGTCCATGGCATCAAATTATCAGGGATATTTTCGTAATTCAACGGTTTACCAGAATCAAGTGGTGTTCCTTTGCGAAGATGATCTCTGGCAAGTTAACCTGCAGGGAGGAAAAGCCTATCGTTTAACCAGTGCCCGTAGTGAAATTGCCTCTCCGGTGTATTCTCCAGATGGTCAATGGATCGCCTGCTGCACCCGTGAAGAAGGGGAACACGATGTCTATATCCTTCCTTCAGAAGGAGGTCCCTTAAGAAGGTTAACTTACCTCAATACCGCACTTTATGTTGTCGGATGGACTCCTGATAGTCAGCATATAATTTTTCGCAGCGCTCATCAAGCTATTCACCGCAATAATGATGCCTGGCTTTACATGGTTTCTCACAAAACCAGAGAAATAACACGTTTTAACTATGGTCCCGCCACCTTTTTAAGTTATGCTCCCAAGGCGAAAGGCTTGGTCTTAGGACGGAATACCATCAGTAACTCGCGCTGGAAACGTTACCGAGGAGGAACACAAGGGGAAGTTTGGATTGATCCTCAGGGGAAAGGCCACTTTTACCGGATCTTAAAGGCTCTCCAAGGAAACCCAATCTACCCTTTTTGGATAGAAAAACGAATTTACTTTATCTCAGATCATGAAGACCTTGGAAATCTCTATTCCTGTGACTTAAAGGGTGAAGCGCTTCAGCAGGAAACCTTTCAGCAGAAGTTTTATGTCCGATATCCTTCAACCAATGGAACGCATGTTGTTTATCATGCGGGGGGCGATTTATGGGCACATGATTTGAAAACAAAAGACGCTTACCCTATTCCGATTCAATGGCATTCTCCTCAAACGCAAACTCAACGTAAGTTCGTATATGGGGATGAGTACTTCGAGGATATTCAAATTCATCCGCATGGCCATGCGGTGGCTTTGACCTCTCGAGGAAAATTATTTTCGATGCCCTTATGGGAAGACGCGGTCACTCAATATGGAATTCGAAATGGGGTTCGTTATCGTTTGGTCAGTTGGTTACCTGACGGTCGCTTAGTCACCGTGACGGATCAAACTCCTAAAGAAGAAAAACTTGCTGTATTTAAGCACTATCCTGTCTTGGAACCAGAACGTTTAATCAAACTTCCGGCAGGAAGGGTTCAAGACATTATCTGTTCTCCTAACAAAAATCAAGTAGTGCTGACGACCAGTCGTATGGAGCTGTACCTTTTGGATGTAGATAAAGGACGCTTGAAAAAGCTCGACAGTTCCGCTGTCAAAGAAATAAAAGACGTTACCTTTTCTCCTGATGGTCGGTGGATTGCCTATACGAAAGCGCTCAATATGGACTTAACCGCCATTTTCATTGCGGATCTTGAATCAAAAAAGATTCATCAGGTCACACAACCGATTCGATACGACTTCGGCCCCTCCTTTGATCCTGAGGGACGCTGGTTATATTTTCTATCGTCAAGGAATTACAATCCTATTTGGGATACGGTCCAATTTGCGACGACTTTCTCCAGATCCGTCAAACCTTACTTGATCACTCTGAAAAAAGATATATACAATCCTTTCCTTCCAGAACCACATGCCCCGGGAAAGGCCGTGGACTTAGAAACCCCCGCCCCTGTTCCTGGCGGCACGGAGTCAAAAAATTCTGAAAAAACTCAAAAAAAGGAGACCAAACCCCCTAAAAAAACCAAAAAGAAAGAAGAACCGGAAATTCGAATTGAAATTGATTTCGAAGGTATAGAACAGCGAATTATCGAATTTCCCGTGGTTGATGGCTTATACGAACAGATTTTGGGCTTACATAATAAGGTGCTTTTCAGCGAGTTTCCCTTAAACGGTGATTTTGATCTCCCCTCAGATATTTCTGAGGCTGATTCGGAAGGAACCATTTGGATGTATGATTTTGAGAAACAAGAACAAGAACAAATTGCGAGCCCCGTAGAATGGATGCAAATAAACACCTCTTCCAAAACATTATTGTACAGTTCAGGTTCTCAAATCAGAGTGATAGAATCCGGAATTTCACTCATTGAAGGAGAGGAACTTAGCGGTGCTAATCGAAAATCAGGTTGGCTTGATCTTAAAAGAGTTCGGATTTCTGTCGATTATCCCTCGGAATGGAAGCAAATGTTTCAAGAAGCCTGGCGACTGCAGAAAGAATTTTTCTGGAATGAGGAACTTTCCGGAGTGGATTGGGCTCAAGTCTCTCAAAAATATTTCCCACTTTTGGATCGAATCGCAAGCCGTTCAGAATTATCGGACCTGATTTGGGAAATGCAAGGTGAACTCGCAACCTCTCATACCTACGAGTGGGGTGGCGATTATCCTTACACACCGCAATACCATATTGGACATTTAGGCGCGGAGTTGGCGTATGACAGCAAGGAGAAAGGGTATGTCATTCAACGTATTTATCAGGGAGACGTGTGGAAAAAAGGAGAACATTCGCCTTTAAGCATCCCTGGCATACAAGTCAAAGAAGGCGATGTTATCGTCGGGATAGGAGGTGTTCCACTGGATAAAGACACAACACCGGAGGAGATGTTGGTCCATCAGGCAGGACAGAATGTATGCCTTAGCTTAAAATCCACTGAAAAGGACTCGCCGGTTCGTCATATTGTGGTCAATACGTTACGAGGGAGCCAACGGGTTCGGTATCGAGATTGGGTCATTCGATGCGCCAAACAAGTGACTGAGGCTTCTGAGGGGAAAATTGGTTATATCCATATTCCTGACATGCATAGTTGGGGACTGGCTGAGTTTCACCGTGGATATCTGGCACAAACTCATAAAGAAGGCTTAATTATTGATGTCCGATATAATGGCGGGGGTTTGGTTTCTCCTCTTATTCTTGAAAAATTGACCCACCAGCATTTGGGGTATGACGTCCCTCGTTGGGGCACACCGGAGTCCTATCCTTACCATACCGTCAAAGGCCCACTGGTTGCCCTGACAAACGAGTTTTGTGGTTCTGACGGGGACATGTTTTGCCATAGTTTCAAAACTTTAAAACTGGGAACGCTCGTCGGAAAAAGAACCTGGGGCGGCGTTGTGGGTATTGACAGCAGATATCAACTTGTGGATTCAACCACCACCACACAACCCCAATATGCCATTTGGTTTCATAATGCGGGGTGGTCTGTCGAAAATCTGGGAGTAGAACCTGATCTTGAAGCGGAATACGCTCCTCAGGATTACGCAAAGGGAAAAGATCCTCAATTGGAAGTCGCAATAGAGGAAATTCTGCGGTTATTGAAGCAATTTGAAGAAAAGGCCAATAAACTTCCAACAACGAAGTAACATAAAGGAAGCAAGTCCTGACTTGAGGACTTGTCTTTTTGAATAGAAATCACAGCCTGTGTGATGAACCATCCCCCCGGATCATATACCGAATTCAGTCCGTTCGATCAGTTCTTTCTGCATTTTCTGATTCAGGTTCACAAAGTAGGCGTTATAGCCCGTGAAGTTCAAGTCTAAACAATGGTCCTGAAGATTTTGTCTTGAAGATCTTAGGTTTGGAGATTAGTTAAGGACTCATTAAAATAATAAGCTAAACACCTCACAATTCGTTGTTGAGGTACTCCAATAATTTATGGGAAGCGATGATTGAAAAAAAATTATTTAAATTTATTTTTTCCAAATCTGAGACAGAAGGAAGTATGATTCTTATTACTTCGATCATTGCGAGTATCAGTTACGTTATTTTCCTGGTAACTATTACCGCGAGTGCGGAATTAACAGTACGTCAAAAGCAGGTTGACTACCGTGATGCCATAACGGCATTGATTTGTCTGTTGGTCTATCTAGTATTCAAACAAATATCCTTCCAAAAATCTTACCGGTTGGGAACAAGCGCACTAACAGATCTTCAGGTTCGGATAGTGACGAAACTCAACGATACGGTGTTGAAAGATCTTGAAAAAATAGAATCTTCAGAAATTCATGTGGCCTTTGCTTTAGATTCTGAAAGTGTTTCTTATTCCTTGCAAATCTTGACCATGATCTTTTTTGCGATAACCACATTCATCATTGGGATAACCTATCTTTTTTGGCTTTCTCCACTACTCATGATTCCAGTCATCCTGATTTTCATTGGCGGGTATTATTTGCCTTTACTTTTACATCACAAAACACAGGAAATTGGGTTCCAGTTGATTGAACATGAAACCCATTTTTTTGGATTGTTTAATCAACTTCTTCAAGGCTTCAAAGAATTAAAAATATATGCTCACAAAAGCAAGGATCTCCTGGCAAATCATATCCTTCCGACCCTTCAAAAAATCGTGCCTCTCAAAAAGCAATCCATGTCTTTAACAGGCAGTGCGATTATCTCAGAATATTTCTTTTTTTATCTCAACTTTGCCGTCATCCTCTATATTTTTCCTCAATTTTCTCAACATAATGGGATCATCACTATTGTTGGGCTATTTATGGTACTCTGGGCCTTTTATATGCAAGTGATCATGTCCTTTCCTTATCTGACTAAAGCCAGTTTTGCCCTGGAGCGTTTGTATGCCTTTGAAGAAAAATTGGAACGTGCGACACAAGTTCCTCATATAAAAAAGTATATCCCCAAGACAATCCAATCCCTGGAATTGAAAGAGGTTTCCTTTGATTATACTGATATCGAAGGCTCAAAAACATTTCATATTGGCCCGATCACGCTCGATATTGTCCCCAATGAAATCCTTTTTATTTCAGGCGGGAATGGCAGTGGCAAGTCCACATTACTGAAGATCATCACCGGTTTGTATCATCCGGTTTCCGGACAAATTCTATTAAATGGAAAACATATTTCTAAAGAAAGTCACCGGGAGTTGTTTTCTGCCGTTTTTTCGGACTTTCATTTATTTCAACGCTTATACGGAATTCCTGATCCGGATCTGTCAAAAGCCGATCGTCTTTTATATCATTTAGAACTCTTTCATAAAACCAAAATAGTGGACCGGGCCTTCACGAACCTTCTGCTCTCTACCGGACAAAAAAAACGCCTGGCTTTGATTGCAACCTCTTTGGAAGATCGTCCCTTTTATGTGTTTGATGAGTGGGCCGCGGAACAGGATCCTCAATTCCGTGAATTTTTTTACGAAGTCTTTCTAATGGAGTTACAACGTGCGGGAAAAACCATTATTTGCACCACTCATGATGAGCGCTATTTCCATAAAGCCGATCGGTTGCTACGGATGGAGTTAGGTCAAATCGTCTCAAACCAAGTGATCAGGAACATTTAATGAAGTTACTAGATATTTTCTTAAAAAAAACAGCGAAGGGACGCCGTAAGTTTCTGATCTTATTTGTGCTGTATGCCGTTTTTCAATTTTCTTTGCTTGCGGTACTGGGGCATTCCATGCAAATGGCAGTCAACAATATTTCCGATTATCGCTATGTATTATTATTTTTTATTGCGATGATCGGATCTCTCATAATTGAGAGACAGATCATCATCCATACCAGTATTTTTGTGGAAGATTATGTGCATCAACAACGCCTTCGAATCATAGAAAAACTTTCACAAGTGGAATTGTTTTTTTTTGAAAAACTGAATCGGGAAGAAATTTATGACAGCATCGCCATTGATACCAATGAGATCTCTGAAAGTTCTCTGAATGTGGCGCAATTAATATCAGCACTCACGTTTACCTTTATCGTTTTGCTTTATTTGCTTTCGGTGTCCATGATTAGCTTTCTTTCTGTACTTGGCGTTATGCTGGCCATGGGACTGATCTTCAGATTCAACTATGCGCGAATGAGCCACTCGCTCAGTATCGCCAAAGAAAATGAGCAAAGATTTTTTTCTTCAATCCGACAGATGGTTTACGGAATAAAGGAACTCAAGCTTCATCATGCCAAAAATCAGGAATTTTTTGCTGTGGAAATATTAAATCAGGCACAACTAGTTCATGCCAACAAAAATCATGCGGGACGAGCGCTGACTATTAATGTGGGTATATTTGACAGTGTTCATACCTTGTTGCTGCTCACCATTGTCTTTATAATTCCACTGTTCCCCTCATTTGACTCGGTAATAATCAAGAGTTTAGCTGGAATTTTGATGTTGCCTGCCGATTATTTGTTGGAACAAATCTCCTTAATGACAGAACCGCAGCTTGCACTTAAACGCTTGGAAAGAATTGAAGCCGAATTGGAAAAAATACCCTCGTTTTCTCAAAAAATAGTTGAGGGTCCCGCTGCGTTATCATTTTCCACTTTTGAAATGAACCAGATCTCGTTTTCCTATCAAGAGTCACAAGACCATCCTTTTAACGTGGGCCCCCTCTCCCTCAACATCAAAGCCGGTGAGCTGGTTTTTATAGTAGGGGGCAATGGGAGTGGAAAAACGACTTTGCTGAAATTGATAACCGGTCTGTACGCCCCTGAATCCGGAAAAATACTACTAAATGGACAGGAAGTGGCGATGTCGGAGTATCGGGGATTGTTTACCGTGATTTTTTCTGACTTCCATTTATTCGACCGGCTTTACGGATTGGAAAACGTCCCTGAAGAGAAGGTCTATGAGTTATTAAAAACCATGAAAATAGAGCATAAAACCCAGTTTGAAAAGGGAGCGTTTACAGAGCTGAATTTATCCACGGGACAAAGAAAAAGAATTGCGATGATTGTTGCTTTGTTGGAGCCCTCACCCATTTATATTTTCGATGAATGGGCTGCGGATCAGGATCTCGAATTTCGGGATTTCTTTTATAAGCATTTGTTAAAATCTTTTAAAGACCAGGGAAAAACAGTCATTGCCGTAACCCATGACTATCGTTATTTCCCGTTGGCAGACCACGTCATCAAAATGGAGCTGGGAAAATTGGTTTGAGTTGCAACGGCGGTAATCCTTTATGGTAAATTGCAGGGCTTTGGCGGTGGTTCTCATACTTAAGCGTTTGCAGTTGTGAGTTGCAAAATATTTTCTATTCTATTATATTTGTATATTATTGACTGTTTGAAGCCTCCATTCACGACTCGTAGGGAATGAAGTTAAGCATACACGATCCTGTGATATATAGCCCAATACCCGTGAATGAAATTGGGGAAATAATAATAAGTATTTTAATTACTGGACTTTGAACAATTTGCTCAATATTACTCCTGAATAAAATCAGAGACTTATAAAGTCGTATTAGAATTAATGATAGGTTTGGCCTGAAAAACGGGAAAT
>JBBCAX010000092.1:0-6430 GCA_051382335.1 Deltaproteobacteria bacterium TL4 | reverse complement strand
TGTGTTCTTGGTGTTTTTAAAAAGTTTGGTGGGAAAAATATGAAAGAGAATCTTGATAATTGCAGGGACTCCGAACCCTTTTTTATGAATATACTTTGTCAAGTTGGTTTTTTATGAGAAAGCCGTGGGGGTTACTCTCGCGTTGGAAGGCACCATTGATTATGCTCATAAAGTGGTTTACCGATACAACACAGGCGTTCACTACATTGGCACACCTCAGGAAGAGTGTCTGGGGCTGGGAGATCCACAAGATTTGAGAGACTGCATGGAGATTCGGGCTGATGAGTTCCGAACTAGCAGCGCGTCCGTAGAGAGTTCTTATCAAGAAAAACTCCCAATGGTTCTAGGACTCGGTTTTGCCTGGACCTGGAACCGATTATGGCTGTCCCTGGATCTTGAAATCGCGTCAGAAGTCACCTATCCCGTCAAAACTTTAGGGGTGAATGAAGTGCTTCAGGACGATGGTTCTTTTTTAGTGGAGCTGGAAGCAGGCGAGTACACTGGTAAAAAGATCGTGGTGGTCCGTCCCAGTGTGGGGATGAAGGTTCAAATATGGAAAAGTGAAAATATCCAGATCGCGCTGTTAGCGGGATATTACAACAATCCGACCAGTCGGGAATTTGACGAAAAGAACATGAGCAAACAGATTGGCGCACGTGCCGTTAATTATACCGGTACCACTTTGGGGGTTGCTTTAGATAATGCTTCAGGGAAAAAATTCATTGGAATCATGTCTGTAACTGGTGACGGCGAAACCCTGGTCGATGGCGCAGAGCAAGGCTACGAAAAAACAACCTTCCAATTCACTGAAATGACGATTGTGCTGACATCCTCGCAGAAATTCTAATCCCTTTGATTTGTTTGTAAGTACCCGATCAAAAGTCTTTTAACATTATTTTGTCGCAAGTCCTGAAACTATGTGGGTGCCGTTTTGAAAAACTTTTGGTCGGGTACTTATTGGTAAACTTTCCAGGCGACTATTCGAGAATGTACAAGATTGAGTAGTGCTATACAGGTAATGCTTTCCTCCAGGAGTCTGTCCGAGAATAGGTATTGAGCATAATTAGGGTGCTGCTTAAGCGAAGCGAGCGCACCAAAAATAAGGAGATAACAAACTTTCTGGTGCGCTCGCTTCGCTTAAGCGCACCCTACAATCCATTCTCGGACAGCCTCCTAGGGCAGTAGTTTCAATGCTTGGAGAGAGTTTGCTGATCGATAACGTTCACATGCTTTTAATCAAAAATCACTGTCAGCCCTGTATTTTCGGTAATATCGTTTGAAATAGTCTGAGTAACAGTACAACAATAATTTTAAACATATTTCTTTAACCTATTGAAACAATAATCTTTTGTGAAAGCATTACCTGTATAGTACTACCGATTTGGATGACTTTTATGATATTTCTTTACCAGAAGCGGCCTAAAACAAAAAGTGTACCACAGGTTTAAATTGTCAAAGAACTTTTTTCGAAAACTCAAGGAGTTCCCCTTTTTAGGAAACTGAAAAAGTACGGAATTATCAATAATCTATTGGATATTTCTGAACAGGATCCGGGACGGATGACCGACAACATGCAAAAAATTGCCTTTTCCTCAAACACGAACTTTCTGCAGATTCCGATTAATTCTCTTGAAACCTCTAGGGGCTTATACTAAAAACCCTGGTAAGGACTTCACCGTGAGGATACACAGAGAGGCGCAAAAAGAAAAAAGTGCATAAACTGAGAGCAGCATGTCAAGGAAGATTACTCCAAAATCAGTTTCCTACTGTACCAACTGATGGGCCCTCATTCTGATTTATCTAAAATGCTTTTATAGATTTCTTTTGCCAGAATCGGGAATATGGTTTTCTGGAAATTGCTGTCATCCATGTACCTTGTTACAATTCCATCATTTTCCGACATTCTTTGCATCATGAGTGACTCGATGATGGCCTTTATTCCAAGTTCAAATTTATCGAGCGGATTTGCCATTGCTGTTTGAATGACCCGTGTGTCTTTTGATGCTTTTTCCTTTATTTGTTCAAAGAACAAACGGTCTTCCTCAGAAAAATCTGTTCCAAAGCGGTCATTCAAGGCCTGGATGATTTCTGAAAGTGGTTTTTCTTCATCCTTGGCTTTCCCTGTACCGACGGCGGTCGGAGACTTAACACCGTATTGTTCTCCGCCTTCCATTACAATGGAACCAGACATCACTTTCTCGATACGATAGTATTGGAGAACTACCTCTTTTTCAGGATGCGGGGTGACTCCATCCTCGCCTAAATCAAGATGAGGAATAAGGTACCGACCATAACTGTAAAGCATTTCCAATTCTTGATCGGAATAGGGGATGATTTGACTGATGAAGGAATAGAAATGGATATAGGCTGTTATTTTTTCATAGAAGGCTTCTTTTTTTTCTTCATCAAGCGCTTTGAACCGATCTACAGCAGGGGCAACCATTTTTTCCATGCGAGCATGATCAGAGGGGTTTTGCTTGTATTGTGGCAGGTAAAAAACATGACAGAAACCAATGACCTCTGACCACAAGTAAACCTGGAACGCATTCAGTTCATGTTTTAATCGCTCAAGGTGATTGGGAGCAGAAGGCTCTTCCAGAGTAGTCACATTGTAATAAGGCTTGAATGCCTTGTAGAGGTCTTCAGATTCATTCACAAAATCCAGAACAAAGGGAGGTTCCTTGCCTGCGCTGGTGCGATTGAGTCGGGAAAGGGTTTGAACCGCCTGAACGCCATCAAGCCGTTTGTCCACATACATGGCACATAAAAGCGGTTGATCAAAGCCGGTCTGGTATTTATTGGCGACCAAAAGAACCTGATAATCGGATGAATCAAATTTATCCGGCAGTTGCGATTCAGAAATATGCTTTCCGGTGACCACGTCCAGGTTCATAGACGGTTCGGTGTATTCTTTTCCCGTATCCGGGTCTTTGACTGTGCCTGAAAACGCGACAAGGGGTCGTATGTCTGTATAATGATTCTCTTCGATGTACTTCTGAAAGGACTGCATGTAGCGTATGGCATGAAGCCGCGAACCCGTAACGACCATGGCTTTGGCTCGGCCACCGAGCTTGTGTTTTACATGATCCCTGAAATGCTCAACCATGATTTCAGTCTTTTGTTCGATATTATGCGGATGCAAGACCATAAACTTACCGAGTTTTTTTTGTGCCTTCTTTTTCGGCATGGCTGGATCATCTTCAACGCTTTTAACCAGTTTGAAGTAAGTCGTGTAGGTGGTATAACGTTGCAACACATCAAGGATAAAACCTTCTTCAATGGCCTGCTTCATGGAATAGGTGTGAAAGGCTTCCGGTTTTCCACTAGCTCCCTTGCGGCCAAAGAGTTCCAGCGTCTTGCCTTTGGGAGTTGCGGTAAAAGCAAAAAAGCTCAGGTTTTTCTGCCTGCCCCGTGATTCCATGACTTGATTCAAATAATCTTCAAAATCTTCTTCCTTTTCGTGATTTTCGTGTATTTCGTGGTTAGTTCCAGCTCCCAGAATCCGTTTGAGCTCGCGTGCCGTTTCACCGGTCTGGCTGGAATGGGCTTCATCGACAATTACCGCATACTTTCGGGCAGCTATGGCGTCCTGCCATTCTTTGGCTTTAGCAATCGCTGCTTCATCAGGATTGTCCGGATTATCCGCCCCGGCAATATGTAAAAGACCTCGAAGAATAAAGGGAAACTTTTGCAGAGTGGTAATGACGATCTTGGTGCCATCAACCAAAGCTTCCGCAAGCTGGCGGGAGTTTTCATCAATCGCTTTAACGACCCCTTGCGCGTGTTCTATCTGGTAAATGGCGTCCTGTAACTGTTTATCCAACACACGGCGATCCGTAATGACCACGACACAATCAAAAATCTTGATATCCGTTGCGGTATGGAGGCTGGAAAGCCTGTGGGAAAGCCAGGAAATGCTGTTGGTTTTACCACTTCCGGCTGAGTGCTGAATCAGGTAGTTGTTGCCGGCCTGTTCTGTGCGGGCATTACGTACCAGGCTTCGGACAGCATCAAGTTGATGATAGCGTGGAAAAACCATCGTTTCTTTGGTGACTTTCTTACGCCCACCCTTTCCATCATCAACAGTCTCTTCACTGGTTTCCAAAAAGATAAAATTACCGACGATGTCCAGAAAGCTTTCACGCTCAAGCACCTCTTCCCAGAAATATCCTGTACGGTGTCCTGAGGGATGCTGAGGGTTTCCTTTGCCACATTCAATTTCACCCGGAGCGCTGCCACGGTTGAAGGGAAGGAATAAGGTTTTTTCTTTATTGAGGCGAGTCGCCATATAGACTTCGTCCGGATCGACCGCAAAGTGGACCACCGCCCCCTTGATGAACTGAAAAAGCGGCGCGCGCGGATCACGGTCACTCTTGTATTGAGAAACGGCATGTTTCCAGGTTTGTCCGGTCACTGGATTCTTTAGTTCCAGGGTTGCAAGCGGTATCCCATTGAGGGAAAGAACCATATCAATGGTGCTGGAATCAGAGGGATGACAGCCCACCTGACGAGTGACATGGAGTCTGTTTTTGGCAAACAGTTCAAGGGTTTCTTTGACCAATCCGTGGGCTGGCTTGAAATAGGCCAGCTTGAAGATTTTTCCATAGAACTTGAAGCCGTGACGAATGATGTGCAAGGTTCCTTTGGAATCCCGTTCTTTGACCAGAGTCTCAATCAGCTTCACGGATAATTCAGAACCATGCAGCTTTTCCATCTGGGCCCAAAGGTGAGCTTGGGTCTCTTTGATGAAGGCAATGACTTGATCGGGAAAGAGGGCTAACTTTTTATCCCATGACTGATTTGAGCCAGAAACCCAGCCACGAGCTACCAGCGTTTCCTGGATATAGGCTTCAAAGGCTTTTTCGGTGGTGGCTTTCATTTAGAACCTTTGCAATCAAATAACCATCAAATAGAAGATATGTTTTAACATATTGATATATAATATAATCATAAATATCTAATAGGCTATTAAGTTACTTCAGTCAAATAGCCGTCAAATAGAAGTTATGACCAGATCGGCCAATATCGTGCAAGCTTACGAGATTCACTATTGGGGTCGACTGGTTTTATCGCACCATCTTCAAGGGCATCTTTAATTACTCTTGAGACCATAGAACTATTTTCCTTTTCAATGCCGAATCGTTCTCGTAGTGATGAATTTGTCAAATAGTCACGTTGAACGTATCGTAAGCAGGCATAATTTTATTCGTAAATACTCTTAAATTATTCGTAAATAACTATGTCACCTTTCAAATGCCAGTTGACACTTTGCGACTTTTGTCATCCTGAACGAAGTGAAGGATCTCCTTGAAATCACAAAGATTCTTCGCTGCGCTCAGAATGACAAACTGTAAACTACTTTTTCCCCTTTTTGAAAGGTGCCCAAAAAAGACTATAAAGTTACTCTTAAATACTCTTAAATACTCTTAATTGTAGAGTATCCATTTGGGTTTTTTATCACTTCCTTCATTTTTGATTTTCCCTTCAAATCGAAGAGATGAAATTAAGTTCCCAATTTTTCTGTTTTTTTGCTTGTTATCCAGGATAGCAGGAAGTTTATCCAGCAAGAGAACATCTATGTCATGTCGTGAGCAATGATGATAAGTTTTTAGATATTCCAGAATCATCTTTTTATAGTGTTCATCGTCAAATCCTCGATGTTTAATATACTGCGCCTTCATAGGTGTTCGGGATTTTTATTATTTATAATCAGTTGGTTAAAATCCAGATTTCTGGGGTGTCCGTAAATGCCCGTTAAACAAGGATAAAAAATATCCGTGAATTACCGGTTTTAGAGACAATTATGAGGCGTCTCTCTAAGTACATGATTAAAAATATAAAAAATCCAGAACACCTATGACTGCGCCTTGAGTTCTTCATTAGAAAGTTCTGAGGTTACTTTGGCCGAGATGTAAAAATTAGGCTTTCTTCCTTCAATAAATCCCAGTGCTTTAAGAGGTTTGACTTCTTCATCAGATACCGGTTTCTTCTTCTGAACTTGAAATCATAATCTGTTTTAGCTTCCTTGAATTCAAATACTTCTGTTTTTGAGGGTTGGTTTCTCAAATGATCCAGAAGAGAACCCAGTTGAGCCGGTGTCATCCTCATTCCTCCCTCCCTACACTCGTGCTCATCGTTGAAACATCTATCTTCCCGGTCACCGCCGCGCTAATCAGTGCCGTCCGGTATTCCTTGAGCCGTTCGATCACGGTCGTGACTTTGGCAGAAAGCGCATCGATCTTCGCTGTCTCACGGTCGAGAAAAGCGGCGATGGCTTGCTGTTCGGGGAGAGGGGGGAGAGGGCAGGGCTGTTCATTTCTAAAAAAACTTGCTATACATGGCGTTTTTAAGGCATTTTAACGTTCCATCTAAAGGGATTTTCTATGTTAGCAAGCTTTCTATTTCAGGTAAAAGATCACAGGCGTAAGCA
>JBBCAX010000091.1:0-6917 GCA_051382335.1 Deltaproteobacteria bacterium TL4 | reverse complement strand
GGAAGAATTTAATAACATGGAAGACTCTAATAAATTCATAAACATGCTGTTGGATGTAGACTACTTCAATAGTTACCCAATTATGCAACCAAAAGTAAATACTTTTTTTAGATGCCTGAGTAGTTACAATTAAATTTTGTTTATTAACGGCCTTGTCCAAAATAGGTTGACAGTCATTAAGACTTGGTATGATAATGCTTAACACGCATTGAGTCCGTAAACCCTCAAGGCTGAAATGTATTGAGTGATTTTATGATGAGACATAGGCCCTGTGGGCGTCGAATATTTTGAAGGAACCCTTTACCCAAACAGGAAGAATTTTATGTTTAAACCTGGAGTCAGAAATATTGCTTATGGTGTGGCGGATTTTGAAAATTTACGTACCAGCGGAGACTATTTCGTAGACAAAACCCGCTTTATTCCCCTACTGGAGCAGAACCGTTATCTTTTTTTCATACGTCCCCGTCGCTTTGGAAAATCGTTATGGGTTTCAATTCTGGAAACCTATTATGACATTTCCAAAAAGGATCGTTTTGACGAATTTTTCAAAGGAACATGGATTGGTGAAAATCCCACTGATGAATGTAACCAATACCTTATTTTATCATTTAATTTTTCTGCGGTGAATGCGGATGTTGATAAGATAGAGCAGAGTTTTTCAGGATATGGGGAACGAATGCTCAGTGCTTTTTTGACCAAATACCAAAGTTGGATTGGTGAAAACGTTGTCAAAGAGATCCGGCAGGTTGAGGGGCTTTCTAATCAACTGAATGCCCTTTTGATTCATGCGAGAGCCCTTGAGTTACCCTTATACATTCTCATTGATGAGTACGACAATTTTGCCAACACGATTTTATCAACAGTAGGAGAGAATGCTTATCGTCATCTAACTCATGGAGAGGGTTTTTTCCGTCATTTTTTCAGTGTTTTGAAAGAAGGCACCAGCCATAGTGGTTCAGGCTTGAAACGGCTCTACGTTACTGGAGTTTCTCCTATTACCATGGATGATGTAACCAGCGGTTTTAACATTGGTAAAAATTTGTCCCTGTCTCCCGTTTTTCGTGAAATGGTAGGTTTTACCTATGAAGAAGTCCAGACTATGCTGGAGTACTATCATAAGAAAGGTGTTTTTTTACAGAATATTGATGAATCCATGGCTTTAATGAGTGAATGGTACAACGGCTACTGTTTTGGTGATGAGTCAAAACCTTCAGTGTACAACACGGACATGGTATTGTATTTTGTCCAGGACAGCATTCAAACCGGTAAAAAACCACGGGAACTGATAGACCAGAACATCCGCATTGATTATGGGAAATTGCGCCATTTGTTACTGGTGAACCACAGACTCAATGGAAATTTCAACCATCTCAAGCAGATCATAGAAAATGGAGAGACCGTCAGTCCTGTAAATTCAAGCTTTCCTCTGGAACAATTAACAGTTACTGAAAACTTTATATCCTTGCTATATTATTTTGGTTTGCTGAGTATTTCGGGTACTGAGATGGGAATGCTAAAGCTTAAAATTCCAAATCGTGCCGTCAAGCAATTGATGTATGGTTATTTGCGTGAAGCTTATCGTGATGTGGATACTTTCCGTGTGGATTTCAGGGAACTTTCTCACTTAGTCCAGCGAATGGCCTGGCTTGGGGAATGGGAAGCGTTTTTTGACATGCTGGCCTCAGCGATTCAGGAACAGACCAGTATTCGTGATTATATGGAAGGAGAAAAGGTGATTCAGGGGTTTTTACTGGCATATCTTCATATCTGCGATTTCTTTCTGACCCGTACCGAGCAGGAACTGGGCAAAGGGTTTGCCGATATTCTTCTGGAACCCTTTATCGCCAAATATCCTGACATTCCATACGGTTATGTGATGGAACTGAAATATTTCAAGCGAGGAGATTATAAGAAAGAAAAGCTCCAAGCTACTATTGATGAGGCCAACGAACAATTACGAAAATACCTGGCAGATGAGCGTATACAACGATTTGAGAGGATTAACTTTCAAGGAATTGTGCTGGTCTTTAACGGTTGGGAAATGGTTTACCGGGGAAGCGGTGATTAAAAAATTGGAATAAATGATCTTTCATAAAATAAAATGAATATTCAATTGATTGATATTACAACTGTTTATGATTTGTGAAATAATTCAGTCATAAAATATCTGTTTTCCTATTGATTTTTATTTTAAATTTTGTCAGTCTGGATAGTGAAAGGTTTGTAGGAAAAAACCTTTAAGGGGGATTCTTCATATTATTTTATTTTTTCCTCCTCATGTGTGGCAGAAAGGGGCATCAAGTTCCTTTATTCTGCTCTTACCTCAATTATTCAGATATAATGAACTCAAAGATCAAATAGATGATGCTTTGCGACTTTTCATTCTATATCGAACCTCGTGATAACAAATGAATCGTCACAAGCAAGCGTTGAAAATGATATTTATTTGTGATGCTTAAACAAAATAAGGATGATGCGTTCTTAGTTTGTGGAAATGATTCTTTCAACGATCTGGATGTCGCGAAGCATAATGAAAAGGGGGAGTTAATTAAAATAAATCCCACCCATCTTGGGTAATTACAATCAAGATATTCCAATCGAGAGTATGTGAATTTCGTATTCATGCAGATGCGTCGAGGTTAAAAATTGGTTTTATAAATTATTAATGAAGCAAAACGAACGGAGTTTGAATGAAACATCAAATTGCGGTGCCCATCCTAAAAGCAGTTTTTGAAGTATTTATTGTTCTGATTTTTCTATGCTCTACATTGCATGCAGATCCTTCTTATATTATCCCTCCTGTAGATGGAGAGTTTGAGGTAAGCAAGAATATCAATGCCTATTGTCCAGGAACTTCCTCTGTTAAATGGTGTTTTTGGCAATGGAAATGCCAAACATCACCTTCTACACATTGTCCAAACAATGGAATTGACAATGCTGATGATACTTACGCATTTGATATCAATCTCTTGAATGATGCCGAAAATGGGAAACCTGTTTACGCAATAGCTGACGGGAAAGTATATCGACAAGGGATGTGGGGAGGATCATCTTACGGACAAATACTCATCAGTCATACTGACACTAATGGTTTTCAATGGTCAAGTGGATATGTTCATCTAAGAGATATTCCAAGTAAATTCAAAATAGATGGTACCCTTGTGAGACAAGGGGATGTCCTAGGTTATATTTCAAACATAGGTGTAGATGGGACAAACACGACCACAGGCAATCCACACTTACATTTTGCTGTATATAATTCCCACGGAAAAAATGCTTTCCTCAATAGATATAAATTTCTTGACCATAAAACCACAAGGTGCCATCTCTGATGGTAATATATTGATTTTAGGTTCAGGTTTCGGGAATAACCTTGGATCGATCGAAATTACCGTCAAATCTACAAATGTTGGATATTTTTCAGGACGTATAGCTCCTGTTTTATCCTCTCCAAATTGGTCTGATCAGATAATACAAATTAATCTTTTTCAAAATCAAAAAATCATTTCAAATAATTCATTAATGAACAATTTTAATTATGCACAGTTTAATTGGCCAATTTTAATTAAATTAAAAAGATCGGATGGAATCAATATTGGTTCGATTAATTATCCTTTCAAAGATGTGACATATGACGAATGGTTTGGAGAATATGTGATTTCCTTGTGGAAACAAGGCGTTGTAAAAGGTCAAGGGGATACAGGTTATTTTACACCTTCTAAATCTACTAACTTTGCTGAATTTTTTAAGATGTTGATTGAAATATCGCCCAAACATGTCCCGATACCTTGTAATGCTGAAGATGCTCCAATTCTATTTGAAGGTGTAACCCCGGATGACTGGTTCTGTCCTTATTATAAAGCAGTCAATGAAACAACTTGGTTGGAACAGTTTACATGGTTATGGAATAATTATTATTTAGAAAATAATGTTCCTCTAGAACAAAGAGAAAAGCGAGGTTTGCCAGGACAAAACGTACACAGAAACGAAGCTGTTTTTTTTGCGACAATAGCTGCGAGTTTCAGAGAAAGACTGCCTGGTTCTGGATTTTATGATACAGAAAATGACCCTTTCAAGGTGTTCATCAGACGTGCAAAATATCATGGTATTATTAAAGGGTATCCTAACACGCTGGAATTTAAACCGGAAAGTGAAATTAATCGAGCTGACATGGCCTTAGTGCTATATAGAACTTTCATTTTGCGAGATAATGAGGATTTTAAGAAAAGTTTATTCACAAGATATTCTTCTCTTTATTTTGGGAATGTAGTAGTTCAGTTAAATTCTGGTTATACTCAGCTTCAAGAGTACACTGAAGCTATGTATGACTCATTAAATGATCTGATTGATTATTATGAATTTTTTCTTTCATCTGCAACAGAAGACAAATTAAAATATCTGGAATCAATTGAATGGATTACAATGAATCTGATAGAACAGTTCCTTCCCATAGATAAAGATAATAAAGAATTATCTAAAGAAATTGTAAGATGGTTTTTAACACTTATCAAAATTATTAGAGATGAAGAAGACTTGCTTACTAAAGATGGTGAGTTAGAAAAAGAAATCGAAAGAATTGTAATTCAAGGAATAGAGTCAAGCAATACAATAAGGCCAATGGTAGTACAATGGTATGAATCTCGAAAAAATTATAACAGTACAAACTCTGTATCCCAAGAAGAGGACATAGTTGCATTCTTCACAGATTTTCTCAAAATCACGCTTAAACTTTATGGACTCGCCAAAGATGTGGAAAAAATGAAAAATGAAAAAAATCCATTCCCTTTGATCATGGAAACAACTAAATCCGTTTTTAGCATTTGTCAAACCTTGGAAACAGAATTATTACAGGATAAGTACATCAATGGAATTGGAAATTATCACATTATTCCTTTGAATTATGCGAAGACCTATTATCAGGAATGCAATGAGAGTACACGTTGTGTGGCTAAATACTATCAATTAGCACCATCAGCCACTCGATATGAAATCATTAAGAAGATCGTTGAGTTACAAGGAATCAGTACAGGACATTTTTCTCTTACTTTATCATTGATTCCCAAAATATCCGTTTGGACAGGTGAGTATAAAGTTGATGTTGCAGATATGGCTATTCAAGCGTTCATAGATAGTTTCGAAAGCAGATATCAGGCTGCTCTTAAGTTAGTTAAATAATCTTGGAAAATTTGAGAGGAAATCATTATGAGAAATGGATTCGTATGCATAATGTTCTTATTTAGTCTTTTGGGATGCTCTGAGAACAAAGGTTCCTCAAAAAATACAGAGGAATTTTCGCTTCAAAATATCCGTCCCTTCATAATTGATTCTGTAAATCTAAGTGGATTACAGAAAAAAAATTCTTCAACGTTACGTGTTTTAGATGAAACACAACAGGATACTGTGATTAACACGGTGAGCTCTTGTGGTATTCTTTATGAGCAAAAAATTCCCCTACCTGGTTCTCAAATTCCAACCATCTCGATCAAAGGAAATGGGCTGATTACGGACTCAGACACATTGTCTATCTCCTCTTCTTATACCACTTGTCCAGGCTGCTCGCCATTTTACTACTGGAAAACCAACGCGGGGATCCTGGAATGCCAATCCGATTCTTCTACGGTCAAATGGATTCCACCATCAGTCACATCAATTCAAACCTACTACATCTACGGAACAATAGGCGATGGCCAAGGCAATGTCGCTACAGATTATCTAGAAGTCAAAGTGTTGCCTGGAAATGATTCTGGAGAAATAGATCCCTCTACAGATACTGAAGTACCCATACTTGCCAGTGTTGTTGTTGCTTCAAGTCGTATCAATTTAGGAGCATCTCAAACAGTCTATTGGAATGCGACCGATAATCATACAGCAAAGGCGGATATCGTTATTTTGATTGAACAATATCAAGCTAACTCTGGGTGGGGTGTTCTTGAGGCCAATGTCTTGAACACTGGAAGTTACACATGGACCCCATCTAATATAGGGGATGATTTGAAGGTTCGTATCCAAGCAAGAGATACCGTTGGAAATACAAGTGAATGGCTTGAAAGTTCGAACTTCACTGTCATTGGTGCTGACGAAACACCCGTTTGCACTAGTGCACCTGAAATGACTGAGTTATTCGAACCTGGCGTTTACACAGAACTTAGTTCTTTTACTATTAATTGGAGATCTGTTGATGATACAAATAGTTATGTGCTTCGAGAATCAACTTCAACAAATTTCACTGGCGCTCAAGAATATACTTTTGAAAGAAACCAGAATTCAACTAGTTTTGCGAATAAAACCAATGGGACTTATTATTTTCAGGTAAGATCTGTTAATGCTTGTGGTGAAAGTCTATGGAGTACTTGGAAAAATATAGAGGTGAGAGTTGGTTCACCCCCTAATAAGCCATCTAATCCACGACCTGGTGATGAACAACTTAGTGTTAGTCGAACTCCAATTTTGACATGGGATGGAGAAGATCCAGATGGGGATCAAACAGATTACTACGTAGTACTTGGAACACGTCCTGATAACATGTTTACCCAGCAGGCATATCTTTCTGATAATGCATTCAATGCTCGGTTTGAGATTACTTCTTCGTTGGAACCTGGAACAAAATATTATTGGCGCATCATAGGTGTTCGGGGTTTAACCTAAATGAATTCAGTTGCATATAATAAACATATGGTGCTAACCTCCGTTTTCAGATAGTCGAGCCTCATCCCTCGTTTTTTGAGAATTGAGTCATAAATTTACGAAAACTGTGGTATCTTTGGTATTTTTCTAACTCACAATCGGAGATACCACCATGAAAAAAGAAGCGAACATACTCAAAAAGATTAGACTAACCCTTGAAGATATTGTTCCAGAAAACGATGGCAGAAGCGATATTGGACCATTGGCCTTTGTTGTCAATTTAATTTTTTGTT